>NZ_JBWKYF010000048.1:0-50568 GCF_059423605.1 Variovorax sp. GW460-12-1-14-LB1 | reverse complement strand
TGCCCGGCCACCCCCACATCGCCCACCGCGACGGCGCGCTGCACGTCGAGGGCGTCGCGCTCGACGCGCTGGCGCGCACGCACGGCACGCCGCTGTTCGTCTATTCGAAGCAGTGGATGCTCGACGCCCTGGCCGCCTACCAGCGCGGCTTCGAGGGCCGCGAGGCGCTGATCTGCTACGCGATGAAGGCCAATTCCTCGCTCGGCGTGCTGCGCGTGTTCGCCGAGGCCGGCTGCGGTTTCGACATCGTCTCGGGCGGCGAGCTGTCGCGCGTGCTGGCCGTGGGCGCCGATCCCAAGAAGATCATCTTCTCGGGCGTCGGCAAGACGCGCGCCGAGATGCGCCAGGCCCTGGCGGCCGGCATCGCCTGTTTCAACGTCGAGAGCGAGGCCGAACTCGACGTGCTCAACGAGGTGGCGCTGGCCGAGAAGGTCCGCGCGCCGATCAGCATCCGCATCAATCCGAACGTCGACCCGAAGACGCACCCCTACATTTCCACCGGCCTCAAGGGCAACAAGTTCGGCATCGCGCACGACCGCGCGGTGCAGGCCTACCAGCACGCCGCCCGGCTGCCGGGTCTTGAGGTGGTCGGCATCGACTGCCACATCGGCTCGCAGATCACCGAAGCCTCGCCCTACCTGGACGCCTGCGACCGCGTGCTCGACCTGGTGGAAGCCATCGAGGCGGCCGGCGTGCCGATCCATCACCTGGACTTCGGCGGCGGCCTGGGCATCGACTACAACGGCGAAGTGCCGCCCAAGGCCGATGCGCTGTGGCAGCAGCTGCTCGCCAAGCTGGACGCGCGCGGCTTCGGCCAGCGCAAGCTGGTGATCGAACCCGGCCGTTCGCTGGTCGGCAATGCCGGCGTGTGCGTGACCGAGGTGCTCTACACCAAGCCCGGCGAAGACAAGAACTTCTGCATCGTCGACGCAGCCATGAACGACCTGCCGCGCCCCGCGATGTACCAGGCCTTCCAGAAGATCGTGCCGCTGCGCGAGCGCGCCGGCGACGCCCCGACCTACGACGTGGTGGGCCCGGTCTGCGAAAGCGGCGACTGGATTGGCCGCGATCGCGCACTCAACGTGGTGGCCGGCGACCTGCTGGCCGTGCTGTCGGCCGGTGCGTACTGCATGAGCATGGCCAGCAACTACAACACGCGCGGCCGTGCGGCCGAGGTCCTGGTGAGCGGCGCCAGCGCCAAGCTGATCCGCCGTCGCGAGACGATGGAAGACCAGCTGCGCGCCGAGATCGACGGCTGATCCCGTCTCAGCCGGTGCGCAGCGGCTTCTCGCTGCCGCGCACGGCCACTGCGGGCCTGGCTTGGCGCTTGCGCGCGAAATTCCAGACGCGCCACGCCAGCAGCACCCCGATGATCGCGGCGTAGACGAACACTTCGGCGAAGTTGTTCTTGCCCGCGCGCATCCAGAAGAAGTGCAGCAGCCCGAGCCCCGCGATCCCGTAGACCAGTTTGTGCAACAGCTGCCAGCGCTTGGCGCCCATCGCCTTGATCGCGCGGTTGAACGAGGTGGCCGCCAGCGGCGTCAGCAGCAGGAAGGCCGAGAAGCCCACCAGGATGAACGGCCGCTTGGCGATGTCCTTGGCGATCTCGCCCCACTCGAAGCCCATGTCGAACCAGCTGTAGCACAGCAGGTGCAGCACCACGTAGAAGTACGCGAACAGGCCCAGCATGCGGCGCAGCCGCGCCAGCGCGTTGAGCTTGGCGATCACGCGCAGTGGCGTCACCGCCAGCACGATGCACAGGAAGCGCAGGGTCCAGTCGCCCGTCGCGCGGATCAGGAACTCGGCCGGGTTCGCGCCCAGCCCGTCGGTGAAGGCGCCGAAGGCCAGCCGCGCAAACGGCAGCAGGCACAGCAGGAAGACGACCGGCTTGGTCGCCGGGTGCATGAGCAGCTTGTTCAGCATGGCGCAACGACCGGGCGGGCGCGCCCGCTCAGTAGTTCTTCTTCAGGTCCATGCCGGCGTAGAGCTGGCCGACCTGTGCCTCGTAGCCGTTGAACATCTCGGTCTTGCGCCGCTTCGCGAACAGGCCGCCGCCATCGCCGATGCGGCGCTCGGTCGCCTGGCTCCAGCGCGGGTGGTCGACGGTCGGGTTCACGTTCGAATAGAAACCGTACTCCTGCGCCGCCGCCTTGTTCCAGGCCGTGCTCGGCTCCTTCTCGACGAAGCGGATCTTGACGATCGACTTGGCCGACTTGAAGCCGTACTTCCATGGCACCACGAGCCGCACCGGCGCGCCGTTCTGGTTAGGCAGCACCTCGCCGTACATGCCGAAGGCCAGCAGCGTGAGCGGGTGCATCGCCTCGTCCATGCGCAGGCCCTCGGTATAGGGCCAGTCGAGCACGCGCGAGCCGACGAAGGGCATGGTCTTCGGGTCGGCCAGCGTCACGAACTCGACGAATTTGGCGTTGCCCTGCGGCTCGACCTTCTTGATGAGTTCGGCCAGCGAGTAGCCGACCCACGGGATCACCATCGACCAGCCCTCGACGCAGCGCAGGCGGTAGATGCGTTCTTCCTGGGCGCTGAGCTTGAGCAGGTCTTCGATGCCGTACTTGCCCGGCTTCTTGACCAGCCCCTCGACCTCCACGGTCCACGGCCGCGTCTTGAGGGTGCCGGCGTTTTTCACCGGATCGCCCTTGTCGACGCCGAACTCGTAGTAGTTGTTGTAGCTGCTCGCGTCCTTGTAGTCAGTGAGCTTTTCCATCGTCTGCGCGCCCGGCACGGCCGATTTGGCGCCCGGCAGCAGGGCCAGCTTGTGCGGGCCGGTCGCCTGGGCGAAGGCCTCGCGCCCGGCGAAGGTGGCGAGCGCCGCACCCGCGGCACCGCCGGCCATCAACTTGAGCAGGTCGCGCCGGCCTTCGTAGGCCGCGCGCGGCGTGATCTCGCTCGACAGCGGATGGTTGAAACCGTGGGTGTCGCGACGGTGCGAACGGGAAGGGAACGACATGGCAGGCCTTTCGCGTGAATCGTTGTGCTCAGGGTAGTTCGTGACATGCCCCGGTTTGGTTACGCGCCATGGCGGCGCGTGGTTTCAATTCTTCGCAAAAGGCGCCAAGCCTGCGCTTACAGCGTGCCGTAGCTGTGCAGCCCGCTCAGGAACATGTTCACGCCCAGGAAGGCGAAGGTGGTCACGGCCAGGCCGGCCAGCGCCCACCAGGCTGCGACGGTGCCGCGCAGGCCCTTCACGAGGCGCATGTGCAGCCAGGCCGCGTAGTTGAGCCAGACGATCAGCGCCCAGGTTTCCTTCGGGTCCCAGCTCCAGTAGCCGCCCCAGGCGTCGGCCGCCCACAGGGCGCCGAGCACGGTCGCGATGGTGAAGAAGGCAAAGCCGACGGTGATCGACTTGTACATGACGTCGTCGAGCACCTCGTTGGCCGGCAGGCGCGCCGCGATGCGCTTGCGCCCCAGCAGGATGCCCGCCGCGATCAGCGCCGAGATGCCCGCATAGATCACCCAGTAGCTGCCGCCGGCTTCCTGCACGCGCTGGCGGAAGGCCACCGGCACGAAGCACAGCGCCACGCCCAGGAGCCAGATCGGCGTGAGCTTGTACCAGCGGGTCTCGCTCGCCTGCTCCTTGATGAGGTAGGCGAAGGCCACCATGGCCGCGAGCGCGAAGGTGCCGTAGCCGATGAAGTTGGCGGGCACGTGCAGCTTCATCCACCAGCTCTGCAGCGCGGGCACCAGCGGCTGGATCTCGTGCGCCTCGCGCACGATCGTGTACCAGAGCAAAAAGCCCACCGCCGCGCTCACCACCAGCATCACGAAGGCACCCAGCGCGCGCGTGTTGTAGCGCTCTTCGAAGTACAGGTAGAACGCCGCCGTCAGCCAGCAGAACAGCACGAACACTTCGTACAGGTTGCTCACCGGGATGTGGCCGATGTCCGGGCCGAGCTGGTGGCTTTCGTACCAGCGCACCATGGTGCCGATCAGCGCCATCGTCACGGCCGCCCAGGCCAGGCGGGAGCCGATCAGGTCGAAGGTGTCGGCCTGCTGCTTGCCGGCGGCGAAGCCGATCCAGTAGAACAGCGTGCTCATGAAGAACAGCACGCTCATCCAGAGGATGGCCGACTGGCTCGACAGGAAGTACTTGAGCCAGAACACCGAATCGGCGCGCGCCAGGTCGCCCTGGTAGGAGCTGATGGCCAGCAGCGAGGCCGCGGCCACCACCAGCGTCAGCACCCGCAGCGGGCGCCAGAACCAGCAGATGCCGATGACCGAGACCAGCGCCGCCACGAGGATCGGCTTTTCGTAGCTGTCCATCGAGCCGGCGTGGCGCATGAAGGCGAACGCGCCGCCGGCCAGCACCAGCGCCGCGAACACCCAGTCGAACAGGTTGCGGCGGGAGAGCCAGCTTTCGTGGAGCGTGAGGGTCGTGGTGTTCATGGTGACGCCGGTTCTTCTTTCTTCAGGGCGAGCAACCTGTGCTTCAGGTGCTCGAATTCGCGATCGCTGTCCAGGGTCTTGCGGTTGACCGAGAACGCCATCGTGGCGACCGTTTCGCGGCCGTCGTTGTCTCCAGAGGCGCCGCCGCCGGGTGTCAGCCACACCCACAGGCGGCGCTCGCGCACGTACAGCATGGCAAAAATACCGACGATCAGCAACAGACACCCCAGATAGACGATGTTCTTGCCAGGGGCGCGCGCCACCTGGAACACGCTGGCCTGCACCTGGGTGAAGTCGGTCATCATCATCGCGACCGGCGCCGGGTAGAAGTGCGCGTCGCTCAGCGCCAGCACGGCCTGCGTCAGGTAGCCCTGCGATTTCTCGTCGTTCGGCAGCGCGGCCAGGCCGGCGCCTTCGCGGCTCAGATTGAGCACCTCGAACAGCACGTCGTTGAGGATGCGCACCAGCACCGTGCCGGCGCGTTCGCGCTCGGCCTCGGGCACGTTGGCTTCCATGAATTCGGCAATCGCCTGCCAGCCGCCCTGCGATGCGGCGTCGGCCTTGGCGCGCTCGGCCCCCGAGAACAGCGCCAGCGCGCGGGCAGCCGACACGCGCAGCTGCTCGGCCATCTCCGGGCGCTTCGGGTCGGTCGCCTTGGCGATGTAGCGCTCGATGGCGCGCTCACGCGAGGCGGGGTCGCCCAGCGCGGTGCGCATGCGCACGAAGCCGTCCATCGAGCCCTGCTCGTCGGCCGGCACGCGCAGGTAGCGGAACGGCTCCTCGGGCTTCTCGCGCATGCCCAGCAGGAACACCGGCTGGCCGTCGCCGGCGTCGACCGGCACCATGTAGTTCTGGTACTCGCGCGCCTGACCGGCCGCGTCGCGCAGCTTGTAGCCGATGCTCGGGCCGATGTTGCGCAGCACCTTGGGCTTGTTGGTCTTGTTGGCTGCGCCCAGGCGCGACTCGATGCCGTGGCGCAGGTCGACCTTGCGCACGTCGGCGCCGCTGCCCATGGCGCCACCGTCGGCGAAGTTCTCGACGTTGATCACGCGCAGCGCGGCGTACTCGAGCGTGAGCTTGTCCTTGCCGTTGGTGATCTCGGTGCTCGGGCCGCCGATGATGCCCTCGACCTCGAAAGGCTTGGCCGCGGCCGCCATCGGCACCGCCTTGAGCTTCACCGTGGAGCCGCCGTCGTCGAAGCTCGACTGGTAGATCTCCACGCCCTTGTAGCTGGCCGGGTGGTTCACCTCGATGCGCGCGGGCACCTGCTCGCCGCTCTCGCGGTCGTGCAGCACCACCTCGCTGGCGAACAGCTTGGGCATGCCGGTCGAGTAGTAGTCGACGATGAACTTCTTCAGCTCGATAGTGAACGGCAGCTCCTGCAGCAGCACGCCGTCGGCCTGGTTCAGGATGGCCACGTTGCCCCGCCCGCCCTCGGGCACGAGGATGTTGCCGCGGAAGGTCGGGTTGGCGGTCGACAGGCGGTGCTCGGGCGCCACGTCGGCGATCATGCCGCCGCCCGTGAACACGCTCTTGCCGTTGAACCAGGTCTGGGCGCGCACCACCAGGTCGCCGTCGAGCAGGCCACCGATGCAGACCAGCACGATGGCGCTGTGGGCAGCGATGTAGCCCAGCTTGTGCGCGCCGCCGGCGCGCGCCGCGACCATCCAGCCGGCCGAGGCCTTGCCGTCGGCGCTGGCGTTGCGCTGTTGCAGCTTGACCTTCCAGCCGCCGCTCACGAGCAGCTGGCCGATGCGGTTGGCCGCCATGTCGGGCGTTTCAGCCAGCCGGTTCTCAGCGCGCTGGCCGAAGGCCTTCAGGCTCTGCGCGCGGATGTCTTCCTTGAAGGTGCGCAGGTCGATCAGGATGCGCGGCGTGTTGCGCGCGACGCACAGCGACGTGCTGATCACCAGGAACAGCAGGATCAGCAGGAACCACCAGGCGCTGTAGACCGAGTCGAGCCGCGCCGTGCGGAACAGCTCGGCCCAGAAAGGCCCGAACTGGTTGATGTAGTTGTTGATCGGCTCATGCTGCTTGAGCACGGTGCCGATGATCGAGGCGATGCAGATGACCGTGAGCAGCGCGATCGCGAAGCGCATCGACGACAGCAGTTCCACCGCTGCGCGAAGCAGCTGCGGGCCGCGATGCACGCGAAGGCCATGGGTGGAAACGGTCATCGGAAGGGAACCAGGAAAGGAGAAAAAAACAAAAGGGCGGGCCATCCTCCTGGATCGGCCCGCCCTTTGTTTGGGATTTTTATCGGCGGTTAGTTCACGCTGGACAGCGCGACAGCGGAAATCAGCGCAGGCCGGCGATGTAGTCGGCCACGGCCTTGATTTCGCGGTCGTTGAGCTTGGCGGCCACGCCGTTCATGGGCGAGCTGTTCAGGCGGACGTTGTCGCGGAAGGCCACGAGCTGGGTCACGGTGTAGTCGGCGTGCTGGCCGCCCAGGCGCGGGTACTGGGCCGGGAGGCCGGCACCGTTCGGGCTGTGGCAGCCGGCGCAGGCGGGGATCTGGCGATCGCCGATGCCGCCGCGGTAGATCTTTTCACCGAGGGCGACCGTGTCCTTCTCTTTCGAGAAGCCCGGCTTGATCTTCTTGGAGCCGACGAACCAGGCGATGTTGCGCATGTCTTCTTCGGACAGCGCCGAGGCCAGCGGCTTCATGATCGCGCTCTTGCGCTTGCCGGACTTGAAGTCCTGCAGCTGCTTGAGGATGTATTCGGGGTGTTGTTGCGCCAGCTTGGGGTTGGCTGCGATGGCCGAGTTGCCGTCCGCGTTGTGGCACGAAGCACAGCTTTGGCTGTTGGCCGGCGTCGCATTGAACAGCGTGTCGCCCTTGGCGGGATCGGGCTTGGCCGGCTTGGCGGCTGCCGCTGCGGGGGCAGCGGCATGCTCATCGGCTGCAAAACTCGCGCTGGCTGCGACGCCCATGAGGGCTGCAAGCAGAATATTGGCAAACAACTTCATATCGGGGGCTTCGAATTTATGGCGCAAAACCCCGCGATTCTACAATGGCGCCCCGTTCCGAAAGCCCATTGATGACCTCCCCGCGCGCCAAGTCCGCCGCTTATCCTCCCCGCGCGGCCCCTGCCGTGGACCCGCAGGTCGCTGAACGCGAGCGCGTGGCCCTCGGCTGGCTGCACACCGCCCACTTCCTGACCAGCGCTCCGCAGCTGGAGCACCTGCCCCCGGTCGACCTGCCCGAGATCGCTTTTGTCGGCCGATCCAACGCCGGCAAATCGACCGCCATCAACACCCTGACGCAGCAGACACGGCTGGCCTTCGCCTCGAAGACGCCGGGCCGCACGCAGCACATCAACCTGTTCGGCATCGGCAAGCAGAAGGTCGACGACGCCGTGCTGGCCGACCTGCCCGGCTACGGCTACGCGGCCGTGCCGAAGGAAGCCAAGCTGCGCTGGCAGCGCGTGATGGGCAACTACCTCATGACGCGCGAAAGTCTGCGCGGGGTTGTCCTGATGTGCGATCCGCGCCACGGCATGACCGAGCTCGACGAGATCCTGCTCGACGTGATCCGTCCGCGCGTCGAGCAGGGCCTGAAATTCCTCGTGCTGCTGACCAAGTCCGACAAGCTCACGCGCACCGAAGCCGCCAAGGTGCTGTCGATTACGCGACTGAACGCCGGCGGCGGCGAGGTCAAACTGTTCTCGGCCCTGAAGAAGCAAGGGGTCGGCGAGGCGGCCGAGCTGCTGTGGCGCTGGGTGCATCCCGACGACGCCGCAGCAGCACCGGCAGCGCCCGCGCCACCACCGGCCGAAGACGCCTGATGCGCTAGAGGAACCGACTGCATCGAGCGCCTCGCCTGCGAAGTTCACTATCAAAACAATAGCGACAGTCAACCCAAGGAGACACGAAGCATGATCGAGACCTTCCAACGCAGCCTGCCCAACGGCACCACCCTCAGCTGCCGCGCCGCCGGCAAGCCGGGCCAGCCGCTGATGGTGTTCCTGCACGGCTTTCCCGAAGCCGCGTTCATCTGGGACGAACTGCTCGCCTACTTCTCGGACCCGGCCCACGGCGGCTACCGCTGCGTGGCGCCCAACCTGCGCGGCTTCGAGAAGTCCAGCGCGCCCACGGAAGTCGCCGACTACAAGGCCCACCTGCTGATCCAGGACATCCAGCAGCTCGTGGCCACCGAAAGCGCAGACGGCACCATGGCCGCGCTGGTGGCCCACGACTGGGGCGGCGCCTTCGCCTGGGGCTACGCCAACGCCTTCCCGCAGCAGGTCGGCAAGCTGGTCATCATCAATTCGCCGCACCCGGGCACCTTCACGCGCGAGCTGCGCAACAACCCGGCACAGCAGCAGGCCAGTGCCTACATGCACTTCCTCGCGCGCCCCGATGCCGAAGCCCTGCTCGCGGCCGACGACTTCAAGCGTATGTGGCCCTTCTTCCTGCTGATGAAGGCCGGCCCGGACGGCTTCGGCTGGCTCACCGAAGAAGTGAAGCAGCAGTACCGCGAGGTCTGGAGCGCGGGCCTCACGGGCGCCTGCAACCTGTACCGCGTGACGCCGATGAAGCCGCCGCTGCCGGGCCAGACCGTCGACAGCATCCCGGTGCTGCCGCGCGAACGCCTCACGGTGACCATGCCGACCTTCGTGTTCTGGGCGCTCGACGACGCGGCGCTGCTGCCGGGCCTGCTCGAAGGGCTGGAAGACTATGTGCCGAAGCTCGAGGTCAAGAAGGTGCCGAACGCCACCCACTGGATCGTGCACGAGCAGCCGCAACTGGTCGCGCGTGAAATCGAAGGCTTCCTGGCCCGCAATCAGTAAATCGGCGGCTCGCCCTCCGGGCGGGTCTTGAAGCGCCGATGCACCCAGTAGTACTGGGACGGCATCGTGTCGATGTAGCCCTGCAGGCGCTCGTTCATGAGCGCCGTGTCGGCCTCGACGTCGTCGGTGGGGAAGTTCTGCCACGCCGGCAGCACCTGGATCTCATAACCGCCCGGCGTGAGCTTGGCCACCACCGGCACCACCTTGGCCTTGCCCAGCCGCGCGAAGCGCGAGAGCGAGGGCACGGTGGCCGCCTGCACGCCGTAGAAGGGCACGAAGATGGTCTGGTCGCGCCCGAAGTCCATGTCGGGCAGCAGGTACAGCAGGCCGCCCTTGCGCAGCCCCGCGAGGATGGGCTTGATGCCGTCCACCCGGTTGAGCGCCGCCACGTCGCCGAAGCGCGTGCGGCCTTCGCGGATCCAGGCGTCGACCATCGGGTCGCGCTGGGTCGTGTAGATCGTGGCCGACGGGCGCGCCGTGTGCATGGTGAGCGCAGTGGCCGCGGCGTCCAGGCCGTAGAAGTGCGGCGCGAACAGGATCATCGGCGCCTCGCCCTCGGCGATCTCGCGGATTTCCGGCGCCGCGCCCACGATCTTCAGCCGGCTCTTCACCACCTTTTCGGGCGCATGCCACAGCCAGCTGCGGTCCAGCCATGACTGCGCGACGAAGACGAAGGTCTCGCGTGCGATGGCGCGGCGCTCGGCCTCCGACTTCCCGGGGAAGCACAGGGCCAGATTCCGGTCGACCACGCGCCGCCGCGGCACGGCGATGGTGTGCAGCACACGGCCGAGCACCTTGCTGAAGCCGCGCACGAGCGGCAGGGGCAGCGGGGCCAGCACCCGCATGAAGCCGATACCGAGTCGGGAGCTGAGGCTCATGGCGCAGCCCCTCCTGCGGCATTGGCCACCACGGCGGGTTCGCCGCGCGGCTCCTTGTAGCGCGCGTAGTCCCACACGTACTGGCCGGGCAGGCTGTGGATCAGGCGACCGATGCCGTCGTTCATGGCGGCGGCGGCGTCCTCGATGGAGGCATTGGGGTCGGTGAGCGCGGTGCCGACGATCGGCTCGAAGCGGATCACGTAGCCCGCGCCGCGCGGCAGGCGCTCGCACACGCTGAGAAAGCAGGCGGCACCGGTCTGTTGGGCCAAACGGGGAAGCAGGGTCATGGTGTAGGCGGGGCGGCCGAGGAAAGGCGCCCACACGCCCTGCCCCAGTGGCGGCACCTGGTCGGGCAGGATGCCGGTGTAGCCGCCGCCGCGCAGCGTGCGGATCAGGCCGCGCACGCCGGTGTTGTTGGTCGGCAGGGTCTGCAGGCCGGGCCGGTCGCGCGATCCCGCGGCGATCAGGTCGGCCATCCACTTTTTACGCGCCGGACGGAACAGCGCGGTGATCGGCCCGAAGTCCGCGAGAAAGCGCTCGCCGATGGCCTGGCCGCACATCTCCCAGCTGCCCAGGTGCGGCGCCACGAGGATCACGCCCTTTTTCGCGCGCATCGCGGCCTCGAAGGCCTCGACGCCTTCCCAGCGCACCACGCGCGTCAGCACGCTCTCGCCCTGCGGGCGCAGCCACAGCCAGGGCAGCTCGGACGCCATGTGGCCGGCGGCGGCGATGGCGGGACGGTACTGCGCGGGCGAGAAGCCGGCGCTCTCGGCGTTGGCCTTGAAGCGGCGGCGGTAGTCCGGCGCGCACCACCAGACCAGCCATCCCAGCAAGGCGCCGAGCCGATGCATCAACGGCATCGGCACGCGGGCAAGCAGGCGGAACAGGGTGATCATTGAACGGGGAGGGGGAGAGAGTCAGGGAGGGTCAAAAGGCGGACGCGCGCGCATGGTATTGCGCGGCTCGAATAGAATGCAAATTGTCGCCGAGTTACGGAACAACTTGCAGGGCGACACCCACAAGCGCGAATGCGATTGTGTCCCGTCGATACGTCGACATCTGCTAAAGCGTTCGCCAGGGCTCCGCAGAGTTGGCAACGCGCCAATTGAACTTCAAGGAGTGACCACAGTGGCGAACGACTTTCTCTTTACTTCCGAATCGGTTTCCGAAGGCCATCCCGACAAGGTCGCGGACCAGATCTCGGACGCGATCCTCGACGCGATCTTCGAACAAGACCCCCGCAGCCGCGTCGCCGCCGAAACGCTGACCAACACCGGCCTCGTGGTGCTTGCCGGCGAGATCACGACCAACGCGCACGTCGACTACATCCAGGTCGCGCGCGACACCATCAAGCGCATCGGCTACGACAACACCGAGTACGGCATCGACTACAAGGGTTGCGCCGTGATGGTCTGCTACGACAAGCAGTCCAACGACATCGCCCAGGGCGTGGACCACGCCTCGGACGACCACCTGAACACCGGCGCCGGCGACCAGGGCCTGATGTTCGGCTACGCCTGCGACGAGACACCCGAGCTGATGCCCGCGCCGATCTACTACGCCCACCGCCTCGTGGAGCGCCAGGCCCAGCTGCGCAAGGACGGCCGCCTGCCCTTCCTGCGCCCCGACGCCAAGAGCCAGGTCACGATGCGCTACGTGGACGGCAAGCCCCACAGCATCGACACCGTGGTGCTCTCCACGCAGCACAGCCCCGACCAGAGCGAAACGCCAACCAAGATGAAGGCCTCGTTCAACGAAGCCATCATCGAAGAGATCATCAAGCCCGTGCTGCCCAAGGAATGGCTGCAGAACACGCGCTACCTGATCAACCCGACCGGCCGCTTCGTCATCGGCGGCCCGCAGGGCGACTGCGGCCTCACCGGCCGCAAGATCATCGTCGACACCTACGGCGGCGCCTGCCCGCACGGCGGCGGCGCGTTCTCGGGCAAGGACCCGTCCAAGGTCGACCGCTCGGCCGCCTACGCCGCGCGCTACGTGGCCAAGAACATCGTGGCCGCCGGCCTGGCCCGCCAGTGCCAGATCCAGGTGGCGTACGCCATCGGCGTGGCCCAGCCGATGAACATCACGGTCTACACCGAAGGCACCGGCGTGATCCCCGACGAGAAGATCGCCGAGCTCGTGCGCGAGCACTTCGACCTGCGCCCGAAGGGCATCATCCAGATGCTCGACCTGCTGCGCCCGATCTACCAGAAGACCGCCGCCTACGGCCACTTCGGCCGCGAAGAGCCCGAGTTCACCTGGGAAGCCACGACGCAAGCGGCCGCACTGCGCGCCGCAGCCGGCCTCAAGTAAGCACTGCGAATACCGGGCCTCAAGGCCCGCCGTTCCCTCGGGGCGGCGGGCCTTTTCCTTTCATGGCGCCTTCAGTCAGAAGCGATACGCGCCGCTCAGGCCCACCGTCCAGTTGCGACCGGGCGCGGGCTCGTAGAAGCGCGCATTGCCTTCGTTGACGATGACCGAGCCCATGTAGCGCCGGTCGAACAGGTTGTCGACGCGCGCGAAGGCGTTGAAGTCCCAGCGCTCCCACTTCTTCAGGTAGCCGGCGTACAGCGCCGCCACGGCGTAGCCGTGCGCGCTCGCGGTGTTCAGGTCGTTGGCCTGGATGCGGCTCAGCGCGCGCATCTCGACACCGGCGCGCCAGCCCTCGGGCGGCACCCAGCCGAGCGAGGCGAACAGCGATTGCCGCGCGATGCCCGGGATGCGGTTGCCCGCGTTCACCGCATTGCTGCCCGCGCAAGGCGACGGAGAGCAGAACGCATCGCGGTAGGTCGCGTCCAGCCAGGTGTAGGCGACCTGCGTGCGCCAGTGGTCGGCCGTTTCGTGCTGCCAGCCCAGCTCGAAGCCGTTGCGCCGCGTGCGCCCCGCGTTCTGGAAGGTGGCGCGACCGCCGCTGTTGGTGGCGGTGACGATCTCGTCGCGCGTGCGGGTGTGGAACAGCGCCGCCGTCAGCAGGCCGCCGGCCAGCCGCGCCTTCGCGCCCACTTCGAGGCTGTCGTTCACCGAAGGCCGCAGCCCGAAGTTGAGCCCGCTCGCGCCGCCCGGTCTGTACGACAGCTCGTTGAGCGTCGGCGTCTCGAAGCCCCGGCCCACCGAGCCATACACGGCGAGATCGGGCGTGGCCTGGTAGCGCAGCGAGGCCACGGGCAAGGTCTTGCTGTAGCTCGCGCTGCCGCTGTCGTTGCGATTGGCGCCGGCTATGTACAGGTCGTGCGAATCGAAATGCACGCGGCTGCGACGCACGCCGGCCTCGAGCGTCCAGCGCTCCGCGAAGCGCCAGGCCGCCTGCGCATAGGGGTCGAGGTTCCAGACCTCATTGCGCTCGTTGCGACGCAAGCGCCCCTGCACGCCCAGCAGGGGCGCGGCCACCGGGCCCAGGTAGTTCTCGTAGCCGCGGCGGCGCTCGCGCAGGCTGTCGTAGCCCAGGCCCGCCACGAGGTCGAAGGGCCGGTCGGCCAGTTGCAGCGCGGCGGTCCAGCGCAGGTCGACGCCGCCGTACTGGCGCGTGAGATCGATCACGCCGCCTGCATGCAGCGGACTCTGCTGCGCCGATGGTGGAATCGACTGGAACTGCACGGTCTTGCGCTCGCCGCCATAGACCATGAACTGCAGCGCCTGCTCGGCATTCAGGCGCCGCTCGTAGCGCAGGCCGACCTGCGTCTGCTCGACCGTCTTGCGCGTGTCGTACTGCAGCGCCAGCGGCGCCTTGCGCGGTGCCTGCGCAACCTGCTCGGCCGTCAGGCCCAGCGGGTCTTGCGCCTCGATGCGCACGCTGTTGAATACGAGCGTGAGCTTGTCGCCGTTGTCGAGCGCGACGCCCAGCTTGCCGTTCGCGATGTTGCGCCGCGCGGCGCTCTGCTCGCGCCAGCCGTCGGTGCGAAAGTGGCTCGCGCCGAGCAGGTAATCGACCGCGCCCTGCGAACCGCTCACCTGCAGCGACTGGCGCCAGCTGCCGAAGCTGCCGCCCGCCAGCGAATACGACAAGCGCGGCGCGCCCTCCCCCGATGCGGTGAACGCCTGCACCACGCCGCCCGACGAGTTGCCGTACAGCGCCGAGAACGGCCCGCGCAGCACTTCGACGCGGTCGACCGAGCCGATGTCGATGTTCGAGGTCTGCCCCTGGCCGTCGGGCAAGGTGGCCGGAATGCCGTCCACGTACAGGCGCACGCCGCGCACGCCGAAGGTCGAGCGCGCGCCGAAGCCGCGCACCGACAGCTGCAGGTCCTGCGCGTAGTTCATGCGGTTCTGCACCTGCAGGCCCGGCACGGCGCCCAGGCTCTCGGACAGGTTGACCTGCATCCGGCTGTCGCGCATCTCGTCGCCGTCGACGCGGTCGACCGAGCCGGGCACGAGAAACGGAGACAGCGTGCCGCGCGGCGTGGAAACGGTGACGTCGCGCAGCGTGCCGGCCGGCGACGTGGCGGGTTGCTGGCCGTGCACGGCCAGCGGAACGCCCAGGATCAGCAGGCGAAGCGGGTAGGAGAGTGCGGCATTCATCGGCACCGATTCTGCGTCGGTGCCCTGCCCCTTCCGCCTAGCGGGAACCCGTGCGCGGCGAGCGGCGCCAGCCGTACCAGGCGCACACGAGCACCGGAATGCCCAGGCCCACCCAGGCCACCATGTCGCCGAGGCCGCCGTCGCTGAACAGCGCGGTGATCAGGCCGACCGTGGTCATCACGCCCAGCGCGATCGGCCAGCCCCACATGCGCCAGAAGGACTGGTGCGGTGCCTTGTGGTGCGTCGTCATGCCTGCACCTTCATGGCCGGTGCCGGGTCAGGCTGCGGGCCCGATACCGTGGCGGGCGCCGCAGTCGTCGTGGTCGTCCGTGCCGGCACGGTGTTGCCGCGCTTGAGCCACAGGTACAGCCCGCTGCCCAGCACGATGATGGTCGCGATGTCGAGCAGCGCCCACAGGATCTGCATCGGCATGCCGCCGTAGTCGCCGAAGTGCAGCGGCTGCGACACCAGCAGGCCCGTGAGGTACCACGGCATCTTCGGCGCCGCCGTGACCTCCGCCGTCTTGGCATCGACCAGCACCGGCTGCAGCAGCTTCGAGGTGAAGGGCTCGTTGCCGCGCAGGAAGAAGGTCGTGTGGTGCGGGCTCGAGAACGAGGTGCCCGGGAACGCGATGAACGACAGCTTCATGCCGGGCGCCTTCTGCATCGCGCCTTCCATCGAGCGCTGCAGCGAGCCGCGCTCGGCCACCGGCACCACCGGCTCGTTCTTGTAGGGCGCGAGCAGCGTGCTCAGCTGGTCGTACTGCCAGTACTTGATGATCAGGTCGGCCCAGGTGTTGATCATGCCGGTGGAGCCCACCACGAACAGCCACACCAGCGTGACGATGCCCAGCAGGTTGTGCAGGTCGAGCCACTTCAGGCGCGGGCGCTTCTCGCGCCGCACGGTACCGAAGTCGAGCTTGCGCATGAACGGCGAATACAGCACCACGCCCGAGACGATGGCCACCAGCAGCAGCAGCCCCATGAAGCCCAGGAACAGCTTGCCCGGCAGCCCGGCGAACAGGTCGACGTGCAGCTTGAACATGATGTACATGAAGCCCTGGCTGAACTCCGGCTGCGCCAGCACGACGCCGGTGCGCGCATCGACCGCCACCGACTTGAAGTCTTCGGTGGGCTCGGGCGTGGGCGTGAGCGTGACGAACCACAGGCCGTCGTCGTCCTCGGGCTGCGAGACGAACTGCACCACGCGGTCGGGGTGCTTGGCGCGGCCGATCTCGACCACCTTGTCCAGGCTGATGCGCGGCGTGTTCGCCGGCATCTTCGGCGCCTCGACCTCGGTGCCCAGCAGGTGGCCGATCTCGTGGTGGAAGATCAGCGGCAGGCCGGTGATGCACAGCAGCAGCATGAACACCGTGCACACGAGGCTGCTCCACTTGTGCACCCAGGCCCAGGTCTTGATCTTTCGGCTGTCCATGTCGTCGTGCGTCGTTGGGTGGGGAAAAGGCTAGAAGCGGTAGGTGGCGCTCGCCACAATGTTGCGTCGCGCGCCGTACCAGCAGTCGCCGCGCGACAGGCAGGTGCTGAAGTACACCTTGTCCGTCACGTTGTTGATGTTGAGCGCATAGCGCCACTGGGCCGTATCGTAGGCAAACACCAGGTCGGCCAGCGCCACACCGGGGATGCGCGGGCCGGTGCCGAACTGGGTGTCGCGGAACGAGCTCATCACGCGCACGCCGGCGCCGGCCGAGAAGCCGCTCATGCCGGCCACCGAGAACCTGTACTTGGCCCAGAAGCTGGCCTGGTGCTTGGGCAGGCCTTCGATCTGCGCGTCGGCGTCGGTGTAGTTGTAGTGGGCGATCAGGTCGAGGTTGGCGCCCACCGAGCCCTTGGCTTCCAGCTCCACGCCCCGGGTCTTGGTCAGGCCGCGCTGCGAGAACACCTTCGGCTGCTCTTCGACGATCTGGTTCTTCTCGCGCAGGTCGTACACCGCGGCGCTGAAGGCCATGGCGCGATTCTTCGGCTCGTACTTGACGCCCGCTTCCCACTGCTCGCCGCGCAGCGGCGAGAAGATGCGGCCTTCGCGCGGCGACTGCGGCGTGAACGACTCGCTGTAGCTCAGGTACGGCGACCAGCCCGAGGGATGGGCGTACATCACGCCCAGTCGCTTGGTGGTGGCGCTGCTCTTTTGCTCGTCGCTGCCGGCGGCGCTGGACACGGCCCGGTCATGGCGCAGGCCGGCCACGAAGATCCAGTTGTCGAGCTTGATCTGGTCCTGCAGGTACAGGCCGGTCTGGCGCTGGCGGGTGCGCGGACGCGCCACGCGCTCGGGTTCGTCCACGTGGCCGTACACCGGCGCATAGAGGTCGATGGTGTCGACCGTGGTGCCGCCCCAGACGTTCTCGCGCTGGCGCGCGAAGTCCGCGCCCACGAGCAGCGTGTGCTGGAGCGCACCGGTCTGGAAGTGGCCCTCGACGTGGTTGTCCAGGGTCTGCGTGCGGTTGCGCGTCAGCTGGCTGTCGAAGTAGCGGGGGAACACGCGCTTGAAGACCGGGTCGGTCGACCAGCTGTCGAAGCCGCTGAACGCACCGCCGTAGTGGTAGCGGTTGTCGTTTTCGTTCTTCGCGTAGCGGAAGTTCTGGCGCACGGTCCAGCTGTCGTTGAACTTGTGCTCGAACTGCCAGCCGAAGGTCTGGCGCTCGCTGTTGTAGTAGTCGCCGGCCTCGCCGATGAAGCGGCTGGCCGGCACGCGGCCGTTCGGGTTCGGCAGCAAGGTGCCTTCCCACGGCAGGAACTGCGAGCTGCTGCCGCTCTTGTCTTTTTGCCACAGGCCCTGCAGCGTCAGCGAGGTCGCTGCGTTGGGGCGCCAGGTGAGCGAGGGCGCGATCACGCTGCGGTCGTCGGGCACGTTGTCGACCTGCGAATCGGACTTGCGCTGCAGCGCGATCAACCGGTACGACAGCGAGCCATCGGCATTCAGCGGACCGGTCAGGTCGGCCTGCACCTGCTTGCGGCCGAAGCTGCCGAACTGCACGCCCACCTCGCGCTGGGCCTCCTGCAGCGGCCGCTTGCTGACCATGTTGACCACGCCCGCCGCGGTGCCCGCGCCGAACAGCATGCCCGAGGGGCCGCGCAGCACCTCGAGGCGCTCCAGCGTGTAGGGCTCGGTGCGCGTCGTGCTGGTGTAGTAGCCGTAGGCCTGGCGCAGGCCATCGAGGTAGATGTCGGGGTAGGCGCCGCGCACGCGGATCGAGTCGGTGCGCGAGTCGACACCGTAGGCGTCGGAGCGCACGCCCGCCGCGTAGTTGAGGGCGTCCTGCAGGTTGTTGGCGCCCTGGTCGACCATCTGGTCGCGCGTGATCACGGTGACGGACTGCGGCGTTTCCGACAGCGGCGTGTCGGTCTTGGTGGCGGTGACGGCGTTCTTGGCGCGGTAGCCGATCACGGGCGAGGTGGCGGTCTCGGCTTCGGCGTTCGCATCGACGCGCACTTCAGGCAGCGACCCCGTGCCGCCCGTTTGCGCCAGAACGTGCTGCTGCGCGTAGATCGCCAGACAGCCCACCAGCACCGAAGCGGCCCTGCGCCGCGCCCTCATTCTTGCCATGTTTTTATTGCTCATTGAACACTATTGATAACAATTCGCATTCTATTGTCAAGAAAGTCGCGGTCCACGGGTTTTCCAGCACACGGGGGCGAAGCGTTGCAAAACCGCCGCGGTCGCCGTCGCGAGCCGGGCTACGATGCCGCCCGCACGCCCTTGCGTGCGCTGACAGGCCCCATGCTCAAGCTCCTCGCCTCGTTGTTTCCTGCGCTGCGCGGCCCGGCGCTGGTGCTGGTCGTGCTGGTGCTCACCGGCTGCGCCGGCCTGCCGCCGCGCCTGCCCGATGGGCCGCCCTCGATCGCCATTCCCGCTTCGTCCGCCACCCCGCTCGGCCATGCCGCCGCCAGCCTCGATTCGCCGCCCGACGGGCTGTCGAGCATGCGGCCGCTGATCGAGGCCTCGTTCGCGCTCGATGCGCGGCTGGAGCTCATCCGCCGCGCCCGGGCCTCGCTCGATGTGCAGACCTACCAGCTCGGCAACGACAAGACCGGCCGCCTGCTGCTGCGCGAACTGCGCGACGCCGCCCGGCGCGGCGTGCGCGTGCGGCTGCTGCTCGACGACTTCTACACCGCCGGCATGGACCGCCTGCTGCTCGGGCTGGCCGCCGAGCCGAACGCGCAGGTGCGGCTGTTCAACCCTTTCGTGAACGCGCGCGATCACTCGTCGCTGCGCTGGCTGGAATTCTTCGGCGATTTCCGGCGGCTCAACCACCGCATGCACAACAAGCTGTTCATCGCCGACGGGGCCATGGCCATCGCCGGCGGGCGCAACCTCGCGGACGAGTACTTCCTGCGCAGCGAGAGCGCCAACTTCATCGACTTCGAGCTGCTGCTGGCCGGCCCGGTGGTGCCGCAGTCGGCCGGGATCTTCGACACCTACTGGAACAGCGACGTGGTCTACCCGCTGCAGCGCATGGCCGGCACGACGCTCACGCCCGCCGAGCTGAAGGCCGCCTTCGACGCCGCGACCTCGCCGGCCTTTGCGCCGCTGCCCGACCCGCTGGCCGCCACCGACCTGCTGGGCGACCTGCCGCTGGGCGCGCAGCTGGACAACATCGGCGAGACGCGCTGGATCCGCGCCGAGGCCGCCGCCACCGCCGACAGCCCGAACAAGGCCCTGGGCACGATGGCGCGCCCGCAGGAGTCGCTGGCGCAGCGCTTCCACGAGATGCTGGGCGCCGCGAAGTCGAACGTGGTGGTGATCTCGCCCTACTTCATTCCGGGCGACGAGGGCATGGAGCGCATCCGCATGGGCCGCGACCACGGACTGAGCATCACGGTGGTCACCAACTCGCTGGCCGACAGCGACGAGCCGCTGGTGAACATCAACTACAACCGCTACCGCGTCGACATGCTCAAGCTGGGCGTGAACCTGTACGAGGTGAGCACGCAGCAGCTCAAGCGCAGCGGCCAGTTCCGCAGCCTGCTCAAGAAGGCGCGCGGGCGCCTGCACGCCAAGCTGGCGCTGGTCGACCGCCAGTGGGTGCTGCTGGGCTCGATGAACCTCGACCCGCGCTCGGCCCTGCTGAACACCGAGTTCGGCGTGCGCGTGCGCAGCTTCGAGCTCACGCAGGCGCTGCTCTTCGCCTACCAGCTGGACGACATGGAAGGCGTGTACCGCGTCGTGCTCAAGCCCGACGGCCAGAACGTGCAATGGATCGGCACCGGCGACGTGCACAACGAGGTGCTCGACAGCGAGCCCGACTCCAGCATGCTCACGCGCCTGCAGCTGCTGCTGTTCTCGTGGTTCGTGCCGACCGACCAGCTGTGAGCCGCGAGCGGGCGGCCCCGCGTCGCATCCTTGCCACAAATGCAAACGCCTCGCATTTAGCTCCTTAGAATTCAGCCCGCCGCGTCCAGCGGCCGTCATGGCGTCCCGCCACGGAGCGTCTTCCGTCCGCGCTGCGCCATTGCCTCACCCAGACATTTCCAGTTCAAGGCAGGGCACGACAACGCCCTTCGTCTCTCGCGACGAAGGGCGTTGTCGCGTACGGCTGCGCCTGCGCGGCGCCGCCCTCCAAGAACAAGCACAACCGGACAACATGAAGCTCTCTTCCCGCACAGCCACCCGCACCGCCACCCCCTCGCGCCCGCTGTGGCCCCTTTCGCTGCTGGCCGGCGCCGCCCTCGCGTCGCTGTCGGGCGTCGCGCTGGCACAGACCGCCGCCACGACGCTGAAGGAAGTCACCGTCAGCGCCGAGGACGACAAGGGCTACGCCCCCGCCGCCGCCAGCACCGCCACCAAGGGCAGCGCGCCGCTGCGCGACGTGCCGCAGGCCGTCAACGTGCTGCCCGAACAGCTGCTGCGCGACCAGGGCGCCGTGTCGATGCAGGACGCCCTGCGCAACGTGCCGGGCGTGAGCTTCAACCACGGCGACGGCCAGCGCGACCAGGTCGTGATCCGCGGCTTCAGCGGCATCTCCGACTGGTTCGTCGATGGCGTGCGCGACGACGCGCTGTACTTTCGCGACCTCTCGGACACCGAGCGCATCGAGGTGCTCAAGGGCCCGGCCGCCGTGCTCTACGGGCGCGGCTCCTCGGGCGGCCTGATCAACCGCGTGACCAAGAAACCCGTGTTCGAGCGCCGCTTCGGCGAGGTCTCGCTGGGCCTGGGCAGCCACCACTACACGCGCAGCACGATCGACCTGAACACGCCCATCGGCGAGAACATGGCCTTCCGCCTGAACGTGGCGGGCGAGCAGTCGGACAGCTACCGCGACCAGCAGTTCACCGACCGCCACAACATCGCGCCCTCGCTGGCGATCAAGTTCAGCCCGCAGACCGACCTGCTGCTGCAGTACACCAACCTGCGCGACCAGCGCCTCACCGACTTCGGCATTCCGGCGCTCAACGGCCGCCCGGTCGACGTGCCCATCGGCGCCTACTACGGCTCCGCGCACGGCAAGCGCGACGACACCGTGACCAGCAAGGTGCAGACCTTCACCGCCACGCTGAACCACCGCTTCAGCGACGCGCTGAGCCTGCGCAACACCACGCGCTATTCGAGCTACCACCTGGACCGCAACAACACGCTGCCCAGCGGCACCACCGACCCGGTGCGCCTGACGGTGGGCCGCACGCGCGGCATCGTCGACCGCGACGAGAGCGGCTGGTTCAACCAGACCGACCTGACCTGGCGCAACGACCTCGGCGGCTTCAAGCAGGAGTGGCTGGTCGGCGCCGAGTTCGGCGTGCAGCGCAAGCGCCTTTTCAGCGTGTCTTCCGCCACAGGAGCGCAGCGCGTGAACCTGTTCAGCCCGGTGGCGGACCCGCTGCCGATCCCGCTGGCCACCTACCTCGCCGACGGCGCGATCCCGAGCAACAGCGAGTTCAAGACCGCGGCCGTGTACGTCCAGGACCAGATCACGCTGGCGCCGCACTGGAAGGCGCTGATCGGCGGGCGCTACGACGTGTTCAAGCAGGACACCAGTTTCGAACGCAAGCTCGCGCCGCTGGAACGCACCGACCGCAAGTTCAGCCCGCGCGCCGGCGTGGTGTGGCAGCCCGACACGGTGCAGTCGTACTACGTGTCGTACAGCCGCTCGTTCCAGCCCTCGGGCGAGAACTTCGCGCTGTCCACCGGCAACATCGACAACGCGCCCGAGATCACCGTCAACAAGGAAATCGGCGCCAAGTTCGACCTGCTCGACGGCGGCCTGAACCTCACGACCGCGCTGTTCAACCTGGAACGCTCGGGCATCAAGAACACCGACCCGAACAACCCGCGCCGCCAGATCAACGTCGGCACGCAGCGCACCAACGGCCTGGAGCTTGCGCTCAACGGCCGCCTGCCGGGCCGCTGGGACGTGAGTGCGGGCTATGCCTACCTCGACGCGAAGATGACGAAGTCGCTCGCCAGCGTGAGCTCGCTGCAGCTGCCCGTGGGCGCCGCGATCCCGGTGCAGGGCAAGACCGCCGCGCTCACCCCGCGCCACTCGGCCTTCGTGTGGGCCATGAAGGACCTCGGCCACGGCTTCAGCGCCGGCGGCGGCCTGAACTACGTCAGCGCGCGCTACGCCTCGCTGAGCAACCTCGTCACGCTGCCCTCGTACCTGACCGCCGACCTCGCGGCCAACTACAAGACCGAGCGCTACGAGATCGCGCTGAACCTGAAGAACATCGCCAACCGCAAGTACTACGTCTCGGCCCACGGCAGCGTGGACAACCTGATCCTGCCGGGACCGGGGCGCGAGGTGCAGCTGACGCTGCGCGCGAAGTTCTGAGAAGGCCTCAGGTCGCCGCCGCCGTCCTGCGCCGCTGCAGCCACGTGACCCACCAGGCGCCCGCCGTGCACAGCACCAGGTAGACGACGGCGACCAGGATGTAGACCTCGACCACGCGCCCGTCGCGTTGTCCCACCTTGCTGGCGGCGCCGAGAAAGTCGTTCAGGCTGATCACGTAGACCAGCGAGGTGTCCTTGAGCAGCGCGATGGTCTGGTTGATCAGCGAGGGCGTCATGTTGCGAAACGCCTGCGGCAGGATCACGTGCCGCAGGGCCTGCCCCGGCGACATCCCCAGCGACTGCGCCGCCTGCATCTGCCCGGCGCGCACGCTGCCGATGCCGGCGCGGATGATCTCGCAGTAGTAGGCGGACTCCGCGAGCACGAACGCCACGAGCGCGGCATAGATCGGCCCGACGCCGAGGTTCGGGTCGCCGGTCACGGCGCGCAGCACCACCGGCATCAGGAAGTAGATCCACAGGATCGTGAGGATCAGCGGGATCGAGCGAAACAGGTTCACGTACCCCGCCACGAGCGCCGCCACCGGCCGCGGCGCGAAGATCCGCGTGATCGCCAGCAGGGTCCCCAGGCCGATGCCCGCGGCCATGGAGGCCGCCACCAGCAAGGCGGTCATCTGCAGGCCCTGCAGCAGGTAGGGCCAGGCGCGCTGCAGGGCGACCCAATCGAAGTCGTAGCCCATCACGCGGCGCCCAGCAGCCCGGGCACCCGCACCCGATGTTCGATGCGGCGCATCAGCACGATCACGCCGTAGGTGATCGCCATGTAGATGAGCGTCGCCACGATGAAGGCCTCGAAGGGATGGGCGCTGAACTCGCTGAGCTGGCGCGTCTGCCCGGTGAGCTCCATGAGCCCGATCGTCAGGGCGACGGCCGAGTTCTTGAACACGTTCAGGAAGTCCGAGGTCAGCGGCGGGATGACGATGCGCAGGGCCTGCGGCAGGATCACGTAGCGGTAGGCCGCCACGGTTCCCAGGCCCATCGCCATGGCCGCCTGCTTCTGGCTGCGCGGCACCGACTCGATGCCCGCACGCACCTGCTCGGCCGCCTTCGCCGCCGTGTAGAGCGTGAGGCCCACCAGCACGGTGAGGAACTGGTTCGCGGTCGGGTTCATCTGCTTGATCGCATGGCCCCAGGCGGTCGGCAACAGCTCCGGCACCACGAAGTACCAGAGAAACAGCTGCACCAGCAGCGGCGTGTTGCGAAAGCAGTGGATGTACACCGCCGACAGCGTGCGCGCCGTCCGGTGGGGCAGCGTGCGGGCCACGCCGGCGATCAGGCCCAGGCCCAGTGCCAGCGTCCAGGCCAGCAGCGACAGCGCGACCGTCCACAGCAACCCGCGCACCAGCATCAGGCCGTACAGGCCCTCCCCCGTGACCGAGGGTTTGAAGAAGATCAACCAATCCCAGGTGTAGTGCATCGCGAAAGGTGCCGGGAGGCGGTTCGGTTCGTGAAGGGGTGGCCGCGTCCGTGCCTTACAGCGGCTGGTCGCTCGGATGGCGCACGAGCTCCTGCATGTCGGGCGACATCGGGAAGTTGACCGTCACACTGCCCTTCACCGCGATGGGCTTGAGGAAGTACTTCTCGTACAACGCGGTGAACTCGCCCGATCGCATCATCCCGGTGATCACGCCGTCGACAAGCTTCTTGAACGCCGCGTCGCCCTTGCGCAGCATGCAGCCATAGGCCTCCTTCTGCTGCGGCACGCCGACCACCTCCCAGTCCGCCGGGTTCCTGGCGCGGGCGATGTTGCTGAACAGAATGATGTCGTCCTGCGTCGCGGCCACCGCGCGCCCCGTCTCCACGGTCAGGAAGTTCTCGTTGATGTCCTTGGCCAGGATGATCTGGATGCCCCACTTGTTCTTCTCGTTGAGCTGCCGCAGCATGCGCTCCGCCGTGGTGCCCGCGCTGACCACGACGTTCTTGCCGACGAGATCCGCCCAGTGCTTGATGCCCGAGTTCTTGCGCACCAGCAGGCGCGCGCCCACGACGAAGAAGGTCGTCGAGAACGACACCTGGTTCTGCCGCTCGGCGTTGTTGGTGGTCGAGCTGCACTCCAGGTCGACCGTCTGGTTGGCCACCAGCGGAATGCGCGTCTGCGGCGTGACTTCCAGGGTCTTGACCTCCAGCCGGGCGAGCTGCAGGTCCTTCTTCACCTGGGCGACCACGCGCTGCGAAATTTCCCAGGCGAAGCCGGCCTGCTTGTTGTGGTCGTCCAGGTAGTTGAACGGGATCGAGGCACCGCGCGTGGCCACGGTGATCGCCCCGGTGTCCTTGATCTTCTTGAGCGTGCCGTCCAGCGGCGATGCGGTCTGCGCGGCAACGCCGGCGCACAGCGCGAGGCCGGCCATGGCGAGGAAGGAACGGGTCAACGCGGCGTGAAGGGTCGGCTTGAAAGTCATCGCGGGCTCCAGGTGTCGGGGATCAGAGATCGAAACGCGTG
This sequence comes from Variovorax sp. GW460-12-1-14-LB1, assembly GCF_059423605.1. NCBI lineage: Bacteria > Pseudomonadati > Pseudomonadota > Betaproteobacteria > Burkholderiales > Comamonadaceae > Variovorax > Variovorax sp. GW460-12-1-14-LB1. The sequence continues at coordinate 25,744 of NZ_JBWKYF010000048.1, read as the reverse complement.
GCGCAGGCGTCCAGCGCGCCCAGCAGCTCGTCGCGCAGGGCCTGGGGGTCGTCCAGGCCGATCGACAGGCGGATGACCGGCCCTTCGACGTCGCAGAAGTTGCGCCTGGCGAGTTCTTCCGCCGGGTAGAAGGCCGCGATGCTGCGCACGCCGCCCCAGCTGGCGCCGATGGCAAAGCGCTTCAGGCCGGCGAACAGCGCCCGGTAGGCGTCGTAGGGGCAGTCCACGAGCTGCAGCGACATCACGCAGCCGGGCTGCGCGAAATCGCGCGCCCACAGCGCATGGTCCGGCGCGCCGGGCAGCGCCGGAAAGAGCATGCGGCGCACGAGGCGGTGCGCGGCGAGTTGGCCGGCGATCAGGCGCGCGCTGGCGGCCTGGCGCTCCATGCGCACCTGCATCGTGTCCAGGCCCCGGGCCACCAGGAAGCAGTCTTCCGGGCTCACGGCCAGCCCCATCAGCGACTGCAGGCCGCGCAAGGACCGGTACAGGCCTTCGTCCTGGGTGGTGACGCTGCCCATCAGCACGTCCGAATGGCCGCCCATGTACTTGGTGCATGCGTGAATGCACAGGTCGACGCCGTGCGCCAGCGCGGCGAAGCCCAGCGGACTGGCCCAGGTGTTGTCGATGGCGGTCAGCACGCCACGGGCACGCGCCACGGCGGTGATCGCCGGCACGTCCTCGACTTCCATCGTCACCGTGCCGGGCGACTCCAGCCAGATGAGCCGCGTGTTCGGGCGCACGAGGCGCTCGATGCCCGCGCCGATGCGCGGCGCATAGAACTCGACCTCGATGCCCAGCGCCTGCAGCCGCTCGACGGCGAAGGACTTGGCCAGGCCGTAGGCGGCGTCGGTCATCAAGAGGTGGTCGCCTTTCTGGAGCAGTGCGAGCAGCACGCCACAGATGGCCGCCTGTCCGGAAGGAAAGACGATGCCGTGCGCGGCGCCGTCCAGCTCGGCGATGCGCGCCTCGAGGGCGCGCTGCGTCGGCGTGCCCGTCGTGCCGTAGCTGAAGCCGTCCGGCAGGCGGGTGCGGCGATGCACGAAATCGTCGAGCGAGTCGAAGACGACCGTGGAGGCGCGCCACACCGGCGGCGCGAGGCTGGCGAAGGCGGCGTCCGCAGGGGACGTGCCGGGATGGGAAATGGATGGGTTCACGGTGGAAGTCAGTTCGCGGGGGCCGACTCGATGAGCTGCAGCGCGTGCTTCATCTGCTCGACGGCCATGGTTTCGAGGTCGGTGTAGACCTTCATCTCCACGCCCAGGCGGGTGAAGGTCTCGCGGGCGGTGGCGATCCGGGCCGGGTCCTGGGTCTTCGGGTTGGCCAGTGCCGCCTCCAGGCGCTTGTACTCGCTGGTGAGCAGGGCCGGCTGTTCGCCGAGGGCACGCAGGCCGGCGTTGGTCATCGAACGGATGCGCAGCAGCATCTTCACGTCCGACTGCTCCATCTCGCCCTGCGCCCGCTCCAGCGCGAGCTTGGCGGCCACCGCCTGCGGGCTGTCGGGCTTGCGGGTGGCCGCGAGGGTCTGGAACCTGGCGACGTCGCTGGAAAAATCGTGCGCCCATGCGGGCATCGCACACGCCAGGACCGTCACTGCAAGCGCTGTTCGAAGGTTCATCTCGCGTCTTTCGGGAAGTGGCTGAAGACACCAACTCTAGGACGCTGGAGATAATCCGGATCGCGCCCGAAATTCTTTCTCCATAAGCGGTTGTTATATGTTGCTCCGAGAGATCGAGGTGTTCCGTTCCGTGATGTCCGTGGGCTCCGCGAGCAAGGCGGCGGCGCTGCTGGGCGTGACGCAGCCGGCCATCAGCCAGTCGCTGCGCAGGCTGGAGGAAGCCGCGGGCTTTCCCCTGTTCCGCCGGCTGCGCGGCCGCCTGCACCCCACGCCCGAAGCACAGGCATTGCTGGTCGAGGTCGAGCGCGTCTTCGTGGGCTTGAGCAGCATCGAGCACCGCATGCGCAGCCTCAAGCGCTTCGGCGTCAACACGCTGCGCATGGCGGTGTACCCGGCCTTCGGCCTGAGCTTCGTGCCGCGGGTGCTGTCGCGGCTGGTGGCCGAGCGCGGCGACGCCGACGCCCGCCCGCAGATTTCGCTGCAGGTGCTCAGTTCGCGGGAGGTGCACGAGGCCGTGCTGGGGCGCCAGGTCGACTTCGGGCTGATGGCCGACGAGATGCCGACGACCGGCCTGGAGCACTCCGAATTCGCGCGCTTTCCGGGCGTGGTGGTGATGCATGCCAAGCACCGGCTGGCCCGCGCCAGGACCATCCAGCCGCATCAACTCGCCGAAGAGCCCTTCCTCGCGCTCAACCCGGAAGATGCCTCCCGGCGCCGCCTGGAGCGGGCGCTGGCGGACCGCAACGTCGCATTGAGCGTGCTGGTCGAGACCCCTTATGCGGCCAGCGTGTGCGAGATGGCCCTGAGCGGCATGGGCATCGGCGTCGTCAACCCGGTCACCGCGCTGGAGTACGCACAGCGCGGCCTGGCCGTGCGCCCGCTGTCGCTGGAGGTGTCCTTCGCGGGCATGCTGGTGCTGCCGCCGGGACAGCCGCTGTCCGGCCTGGCGGTGCGCGTGCTCCAGCTCATGCGCATCCAGCTGGCCGAAGACCAGAAGGCCCTGGCGGGCCTTCTCAAGCCTCGCGCCAGGTAGCGCCGCGCAGGCGCAAGGCATTGGTGATCACCGACGCCGAGCTCAGGCTCATCGCCAGCGCCGCGATCATCGGCGACAGCAGCCAGCCCGTGAACGGGAACAGCACGCCCGCGGCCAGCGGCACGCCCAACGCGTTGTAGAGGAAGGCGAAGCCCAGGTTCTGCTTCATGTTGGCGATCGTCTGCTCGGAGATGACGCGCGCCTGCGCGATGCCGCGCAGGTCGCCCTTGACCAGCGTCACCTGGGCGCTGTTCATCGCGACATCGGTGCCGGTGCCCATCGCCACGCCGACGTCGGCCTTGGCGAGCGCGGGCGCGTCGTTGATGCCGTCGCCGGCCATCGCGACGATGCGGCCCTCGCGCTGCAGCCTGTCGACCAGCGCGAGCTTGTCGGCGGGCTTCACTTCGCCGTGCACCTCGTCGATGCCCAGCTTCGCGGCGACGGCCCGGGCGGTGGTCAGCCCGTCGCCCGTGGCCATGATGACGCGCAGGCCCGAAGCCTTGAGCGCGGCCAGCGCCTCCAGCGTGGTCGGCTTGATCGGGTCCGACACCGCGAGCAGCCCGGCCGCCTGGCCGTCCACCGCCAGGAACATGACGCTCGCGCCCTCGGCCCGCAGGGCCTCGGCCTGCGGCTTGAGGTCGTCGACCCGCACGCGCAGCTGTTCCATGAGCGCCGTGTTGCCCAGCGCCAGCTTCCGGCCGGCCACGGCGCCGCTCACGCCGATGCCGCTGCTGGATTCGAAACCCTCGGGCGTGTCCAGCGCCAGCTGGCGCTCGCGCGCCGCCCGCACGATGGCGTCGGCCAGCGGGTGCTCGCTGCCCTGGTCCAGGCTGGCGGCCAGGCGCAGCACCTCGTCGGCGGTGAAGCCGGGCGCAGGCACCGCGCGCTCGAACTGCGGGCGGCCTTCCGTCAGGGTGCCGGTCTTGTCGACGATGAGCGCATCGACCTTGCGGAAGTTCTCGATCGCGGCGGCATCGCGGAACAGCACGCCCTGCGTGGCCGCCTTGCCGGTGGCCACCATGATCGACATCGGCGTCGCAAGGCCGAGCGCACAGGGGCAGGCAATGATGAGCACCGCCACGGCATTGATGAGGCCGTAGACCAAGCTGGGCTGCGGCCCGAAGAACCCCCAGGCGAAGAAGGTCAGCACCGCGATGGCGATCACCGTCATCACGAAGTAGCCGGCGACCTGGTCGGCCATCCGCTGCATCGGCGCGCGCGAGCGCTGGGCTTGCGCCACCATCTGCACGATGCTCGCGAGCACGGTCTGCGAGCCGACCTTTTCCGACTGCATGACGAGGGCGCCGTTGGTGTTGAGCGTCGCGCCGATGAGCTTGTCGCCCACGCGCTTGGTCACGGGCAGCGGCTCGCCGGTGAGCATCGACTCGTCGACCGCGCTGCCGCCTTCGATCACCACGCCGTCCACCGGCACCTTTTCACCGGGGCGCACGCGCAGCTTGTCGCCCACATGCACGTGGCCGATGGGCACGTCTTCCTCGGTGCCGTCGGCGCCGATCCGGCGCGCCGTCTTGGGCGCGAGCCCCAGCAGCGACTTGATGGCCGCGGAGGTTTGCGAGCGCGCCTTGAGCTCGAGGATCTGGCCCAGCAGGGTGAGCGAAATGATCACCGCCGCCGCCTCGAAGTAGACCGACACGCGCCCCATCGACACGAACGACGCGGGGAACACGCCCGGCGCCACCGTGGCCACGACGCTGTAGGCAAAGGCGGCGGCCGTGCCCAGGCCGATCAGGGTCCACATGTTCGGGCTGCGGTTCGCCACCGACTGCACCGCGCGCACAAAGAACGGCCAGCCGGCCCACAGCACTATGGGAACAGTGAGCACGAGCTCGATCCAGCTTTGCGTGCCCATCTCGAACCACTGCAGGCGGTGGCCGGCCATGGCGAGCACGGTGACGACAACGCTGAGCGGCAGCGTCCAGAAGAAGCGCCGCTTGAAGTCTTTCAGCTCGGGATCTTCGCCCTCGTCGAGGGTCGGCATCTCGGGCCCCAGCGTCATGCCGCACTTGGGGCAGTTGCCCGGGTGGTCCTGCCGGATCTCCGGGTGCATGGGGCAGGTGTAGACCGTGCCTTGCGCAGCGGGCTGCGCAGGGTCCGCGGGCGCATGCCCGTGCGATGCGTGGTGATCGTGGTGGCCGTGATGACCGTGGGGGTGTCCTGCGTGCCTGGTGGACGTGTCGTTCATTCGCGTTCTCCGACAGGAAAGGGGGAAGCCCTTGAGGGGGAAGCGATCAGTGTCCAGGTTGACACGATGTGAAGGTCAAGCCCTGTCGCGCGATACCCTGGAAGAAAAAGCGCCGGCATGGCGGCCGGCGCGTGAAAGACGCGTGCGCAGGACGCTCACTTGCCGGCCTTGCCCACCAGCACCGCGCCCTTCATTCCGGCGTCGTAGTGGCCCGGTTGCAGGCAGCCGAAGTCGACCTTGCCGGCCTGGGTGAACTGCCAGACGATCTCGCCGGTCTTGCCCGCGGCCAGCGTGACCATGTTCGGATCGGCGTGCTCCATCTCGGGGTTCTTCTTCATGGCCTCGTAGTGCGCCAGCAGCGCCTTCTCGGTCCCGAGCACGAGCTCGTGCTTCAGGACACCGGAGTTCTTGACGACGAAGCGCACCGTCTCCCCCTGCTTGACCTTGATGTCCGCCGGCGTGAAGCGCATCGAGTCCGTCATGTCGACCTGGACCGTGCGCGTCACCTTGGCGGCCACGCCGGGCTTGCCGACGGCGGCTTCGGCATCGTGGCCGTGGCCACCGGCGTGGGTGCCCGAGGCGAAAGCACCGGCAGCGGCCAGTGCAGCCCCTGCAGCGAAAACGGTGTTGCGGAAGGTGTGTGTCATGGTGTCCTTGGAGGTTGCCGGGATGCCGCGACTCTAGGAAGCCAAGCCCGTCCACCACCGATCACCCGGATTACAAAAAGGCAATCTGCGCGCCCGACCTCTTGCGTCGGCGACATGGGAATCGCCTTATTTTGCCCGGGCAAAATATCCCAAGACGTCCCGCCCGGTGGCACCCGGCCACCCGGTGTTTCCCCGGAAAAGCACGGCGGTGCCAAACGGCGGCAAGGGCGCCGCCCTTGAAAGGTCATCGAATGCCCTTATGATTAGCACTCGCTGCTGACGAGTGCTAACAACCCTCCCATCCAGTCGACAGGTCGCCGGTTTCTCCGGCGCCCGACCACAAACAAACCCGTTTCTTACCCTTCCAGGAGATGCAATGAAACTTCGTCCTTTGGCCGATCGCGTGATCGTCAAGCGTGTTGACAGCGAAACCAAGACCGCCTCCGGCATCGTCATCCCCGACGCAGCCGCCGAAAAGCCCGATCAGGGTGAAGTCCTGGCCGTGGGCCCGGGCAAGCGCAACGACAAGGGCGAACTGGCCGCACTGACCGTCAAGGTCGGCGACCGCGTCCTGTTCGGCAAGTACAGCGGCCAGACCGTCAAGGTCGATGGCGACGAACTGCTCGTGATGAAGGAAGACGACCTGTTCGCAGTCGTCGAGAAGTAATTCTTCTCCTCTCTTTCGATCCCATCCAAATTCAATCCATTCGGAGTTAATTCATCATGGCAGCAAAAGACGTAGTCTTCGGCGGCGAAGCCCGCGCACGCATGGTCGAGGGTGTCAACATCCTGGCCAACGCAGTCAAAGTGACCCTGGGCCCCAAGGGCCGCAACGTGGTGCTCGAGCGTTCGTTCGGCGCCCCCACCGTGACCAAGGACGGTGTGTCCGTGGCCAAGGAAATCGAACTCAAGGACAAGCTGCAGAACATGGGCGCCCAGCTCGTGAAGGAAGTGGCCTCCAAGACCAGCGACAACGCTGGTGACGGCACCACGACCGCCACGGTCCTGGCACAAGCCATCGTTCGCGAAGGTTTCAAGCTGGTGGCTGCCGGCATGAACCCGATGGACCTGAAGCGCGGCATCGACAAGGCTGTCACGGCCCTGGTCGCCGAGCTGAAGAAGGCTTCCAAGCCCACCACCACCTCCAAGGAAATCGCGCAAGTCGGCTCCATCTCGGCCAACAGCGACGAAACCATCGGCAAGCTCATCGCTGACGCGATGGACAAGGTCGGCAAGGAAGGCGTGATCACCGTGGAAGACGGCAAGTCGCTGGACAGCGAACTCGACGTCGTCGAAGGCATGCAGTTCGACCGCGGCTACCTGTCGCCCTACTTCATCAACAACCCCGAGAAGCAATCGGCGCTGCTCGACAACCCCTTCGTGCTGCTGTTCGACAAGAAGATCAGCAACATCCGTGACCTGCTGCCGGTGCTGGAGCAAGTCGCCAAGGCGGGCCGTCCGCTGCTGATCATTGCCGAAGAAGTCGAAGGCGAAGCCCTGGCGACCTTGGTCGTGAACACGATCCGCGGCATCCTGAAGGTTGTGGCTGTGAAGGCTCCTGGCTTCGGCGACCGCCGCAAGGCCATGCTGGAAGACATCGCCATCCTGACGGGCGGCAAGGTCATCGCTGAAGAAGTGGGCCTGACGCTCGAAAAGGTGACGCTGGCCGACCTGGGTCAAGCCAAGCGCATCGAAGTGGGCAAGGAAAACACGATCATCATCGACGGCGCTGGCGCTGCTGGTGACATCGAAGCCCGCGTGAAGCAAGTTCGCGTTCAGATCGAAGAAGCGACCAGCGACTACGACCGTGAGAAGCTGCAAGAGCGCGTGGCCAAGCTGGCCGGCGGCGTGGCAGTGATCAAGGTTGGCGCTGCCACCGAAGTCGAAATGAAGGAAAAGAAGGCTCGCGTCGAAGACGCCCTGCACGCCACCCGCGCTGCAGTGGAAGAAGGCGTTGTGGCTGGTGGCGGCGTGGCTCTGCTGCGTGCCAAGCAAGCTGTGGGCGACTCGGTCAAGGGCGACAACGCTGATCAAGAAGCCGGCATCAAGCTGGTGCTGAAGGCCATCGAAGCCCCCCTGCGCGAAATCGTGAACAACGCCGGCGGCGAAGCCTCGGTGGTGGTGAACGCTGTGTTGGCCGGCAAGGGCAACTACGGCTTCAACGCTGCGAACGACACGTACGGCGACATGCTCGAGCTGGGCATCCTGGACCCGACGAAGGTCACCCGCACCGCACTGCAGAACGCCGCTTCGGTGTCCTCGCTGCTGCTGACGACCGAAGCCATGGTTGCTGACGCACCCAAGGACGAGTCCGGCGCTGGCGGCGGCGGCATGCCCGACATGGGTGGCATGGGCGGCATGGGCGGCATGGGCATGTAATTGCCCGGCTGAGCTCTGCTCACCAACGCAAAAAGGGCCGCGCAAGCGGCCCTTTTTCTTTGCGCGGAAGGTTCAGCGGAACTGGTCGCGCAGCGCCATGTAGAGCACCTGAAAACGCGCATGACGCGTCTTGTGTGCGCCAGCGCCTTCGGATGAAGGCGTCAGCGTCTGCTTCACCGGCGGCAGCGTGCACACCTCGGCCACAGCACCGCCATCGGCCAGCCACGCCAGCCGCGCCGCACCGAGCGCACCGCCCGTCTCGCTGCCTGCATAGAGCGTGAGCGACACCTGGAAGATGTCGGCCAGCAACTGCCCCCACCACACACTGCGCGCACCGCCCCCCACGAGCGCGACCTCGCGCAGCGGCATGTCGGCCGGCAGGCGCAGCGTGTCGAAGCCATCGCGCAAGCCGAAGCTCACGCCCTCGACCACGGCATAGGCGATCTCTGCGGGGCCTTGTGCATGCGTCAGGCCGAACAACGTGCCCTGCGCATTCGGGTTGTTGTGCGGCGAGCGTTCGCCCGACAGGTACGGCAGGAACAGCGGGCAGCGCGCCCGGTCCGCCAACGCAACCGACGCCGCCGCCTCGAGCAACGCCGCCTCGTCCGCGAACTTGAAGGTCTTCGCCGCCCAGCTCACCGCGCTGGCGGCCGAGAGCATCACCGACATCTGGTGCCAGCGCCTGGGCAGCGCGTGGCAGAAGGCGTGCATCGCCTGCGCGGGGTTCGGCAGGAAGCGGTCGGTCGAGACGAACACCACGCCCGAGGTGCCGAGCGAGACGAAGCCCTGCCCCGGCTCCACGAGCCCCATGCCGACCGCGCTGGCGGCGTTGTCGCCCGCGCCGCCGGCGATCTTCACGCCCTCGCGCAGCCCCCAGCGCGCCGCCAGTTCCGGCTTGAGCAGCGCGGAGACTTCGCTGCCCTCGACCAGCCGCGGCATGTGATCGCGCGTGAGCCCCGTGGCGGCGAGCAGTTCGTCGGACCAGTCGCGCGCGCCCACGTCGAGCCACAGCGTGCCGGCCGCGTCGGACATCTCGCTGACCGCCTCGCCGCTGAGCATGAAGCGCAGCCAGTCCTTGGGCAGCAGCACGCGCGCCACGCGGGCGAAGACCTCGGGCTCGTGCTCGCGCACCCACAGCAGCTTGGGCGCGGTGAAGCCGGGCATCGCGAGGTTGCCCGCGATCTCGCCCAGGCGCGGCACGGCGCGCGTGAGCGCCTCGCACTGCGCACCGCTGCGGCCGTCGTTCCAGAGGATGGCCGGGCGCAGCACGTCGCCCGCCGCATCGAACAGCGTGGCACCGTGCATCTGGCCCGACAGGCCGATGGCGCGCACCTGCGCCAGCGCCTCGGCATGCGTGGTGCGCAACTCGGCCATGACCGCCTCGAGCGCCTGCCACCATTGGGCAGGCGCCTGCTCGGACCACAGCGGCTGCGGCCGGTCGACCGTGAGCGGTGCGCGTGCCACGCCGACGATGCGGTGATCGTCCGCGAGCAGCAATGCCTTGAGCTCGGACGTGCCGAGGTCGAGTCCCAGATACAAGATGGTCTCCCTGATGGCGCCTTCGGAGCGGGCGCGTTCGCCTTGAAAGAAATCAGCCGAAGCGCGTGTCGGCCTGGCGCCTGAACTCGCTCGGTGTCATGCCCTTGATTTCGAGAAAGCGCCGGTTGAAGTTCGCCACGTTGTTGAAGCCCACCTGGTAGCAGATGTCGGTCACGTAGTGGTCGGTCTGCATCAGCAGGTGGCAGGCGCTGTTGATGCGCACGCGGTTCACGAAGTCGGTGAAGCTGTTGCCCGTCGAGCGGCGGAAGAAGCGGCTGAAGCGACTCTCGCTCATGCCCAGCTCGGCGGCCACGTCCGACATCGAGATCGAGTCGGTCATGTTGTTGGTGATGCGGTTCACGATGTCGTTGATCTGGTCGACCTGCGCATCGCCGTCGCTGCCCTGCACGCCCTGCATCTGCACGCTCGACAGCAGCCGGTAGTCGGTGCACTGCGCCAGGTCGGCCATGAACTCGCAGAACAGGCCCAGGCGGCGCACGCCGCGCGCGGCCTTGATGGCGTCCCAGTGCGCCAGCGCCTGTTCCGACATGCCGAAGAACTCGATGCCGTGGCGCGCGCGATCGAGCAGCGGCATCACGTCGCGCAGCTCGGGAATCTCGGCGGCCGCGCGCTCGATGGGCTCGTGGCGGAACTGGATCACGCGGTCGCGCCCGGCGGCGCCTTCTTCGGGTACGTCGAGCGAGATCCAGTTGTGCGGCAGGCGCGGCCCGCACAGCACGAGGTGGCCGGGCTGGAACGGGCCGATCCAGTCGCCGATGAAGGCCTTGCCCGAGGTCTCGGTGATCAGGTGCAGCTCGTAGTCTTCATGGAAGTGCCATCGCACCAGCGGGCTCGGAAAGCCGTGCGCGAGGCAGCGCACCAGGCCGGTTTCTTCCGGTGCCTCGTAGCCCAGCGACGGGGAGCGCGCGAAATCGCGCTCCAGCTCGGGTTGGCGTTGGCGAGGGATCGCGCGTTTGCGGGTGGTCGTGGTCATGGCGGCACGGATCGATCAGGGCCGGGAAGCGACGGCCTCGTTGTCTTCCTGCGAAAGCGCCGTGCGAACGGCTTCCAGCGTCGGTGGATCGGCGCCCTCGCGGGTGCAGTTCAGGGCCGCGGCGGTGGCGGCAAAGCGCATCACCGCGCGCCAGGCGTCGTCGCCCAGTTCGGCCAGTTGCGCCGGATGCTCGACGCCATGCGCCAGCAGCGCCACGGACAGCCCGGCGGTGAAGGTGTCGCCCGCGCCGATGGTGTCGACCACCTCGACGCGCGGCGCGGCCACGGTGAGCGGCGCGCTGCCGGTGCGCCACAGCGTGGCACCGGCACCGCCGCGCGTGACGACCACGGCGCGCGCGCCGGCCGTGAGGCACTCGGCCGCGAGCGCATCGACCGGCCGCCCGGGAGCGAGCAGCGCGGCGTCTTCGTCGCTGAGCTTGACCAGGTCGGCCATCGCGAACCACTCGGTGACGCGGGCGCGGTAGGCGGCCATGTCCGGGATCAGGCTGGGCCGCACGTTGGGATCGAACACGATCACGCAGCGCCCCGTGTGGGCGGCCACGAGGTCGGCGATGCGCGACGACGCCGGCTCCTGCAGCAGCGAGATCGAGCCGAAGTGCAGGAAGCGGCATTCCGCCGGCAGCTGCGGCAGCGGCTCGGGCGCCCAGGTGGCGTCGGCGCTGCCGCGCGTGTAGAAGGCGTAGCGGTTGGTCTGCGGCGTGCGCTCCACGAACGCCAGCGTCGACGGTGCGTCGCTGCGCAGGATGAGCCGGGTGTCGACGCCGTTGCGTTCGAGAAAAGCCATCAGCCGCTCGCCGAACAGGTCGGTCGAAAGCTGCGTGAGAAAACCGGTCGGCTGCCCCAGCCGCGCGCAGGCCACGGCCGTGTTCAGCGGCGAGCCGCCTTCATGGCCGAGGAACGCCAGAGTGCCGCCTTCGCCGGCGGTGAAATCGATCAGGGCCTCGCCCGTGAGTGCAATGCGCATGGTGCTTGGATTTTCTTCTTCTGTCAGGGCAAGGCGCGGGCGTCGGCCAGGAAACCCGCTTCGGCAGCCAGGGTGGCGGGATGGTCGAGCAGCTCGGCAAAGAGGCGCGGCGGGATGGTGATGGCGCCCACGCCCAACCCCAGCAGCGCCAGGTAGGCCGCGCGCGAACGGATGCTCGCCACCAGCAGCCGCGTACCCGGCGAAGGCCGTTGCGCCACCAGCGACTGCATCTGCGCGATGAGCGCCAGCCCGTCGATGCCGGCGTCTTCGAGCCGGCCGAGGTACGGCGCCGCATAGGCCGCGCCCAGCTGCGCGGCGAAGTGCGCCTGCTCGGGCGCGTACACGGCGGTCCACGTCACAGGCACGCCCTGGGCGATGAGCCGCGCACCCGCGTCCAGGCCCTGGCGCGTGGCTGGAATCTTGATGACGAGCTGGCCGGGGTCGAACTGCGGCAGCAGGACGGTGGCGTCTTCCAGCATGCCGCCGACCTCGCTCGAATACACCTGGGCCTGCACCTGGCGCGCGCCCAGGTCGATGCAACGTTTCAGTAGGCCTGGCACATCGGCACGCCCGACGCCGGCGCGTTGCAGCAGCGTCGGGTTGGTCGTCACGCCGTGCACCACCGGGTGCGGCAGGCAGGCCTGCAGCTCGGCCAGGTCGGCGCTGTCGAGGTACAGGTGGAAGTCGTCGTTCATGCAGAAATGCGGAAGGAAGGTGGGGTTCAGCTCATGACATTGCCGCCGTCGACATTGAGGGTCTGCGCCGTGATGTAGCGCGCCTCGTCGCTGGCGAGAAACACCGCCGCCCCGGCAATGTCGCCCGGCACGCCCATGCGCCCGAGCGGCACGGCGAGGCCGACACGCCGCTTCTTCTCGCCCGGCGCCAGCCCTTCGGCTTTGGCAAACAGGCTGTCGACATGGTCCCACATCGGCGTGTCGACCACACCGGGGGCGATGCCGTTGACGCGGATGCCGTGCGGCGCCATGGCCAGCGCGGCGCTCTGCGTGTAGCTGATGACGGCCGCCTTGGTCGCGCAGTAGTGCGACACCAGCGCCTCGCCGCGACGCCCGGCCTGCGAGGCCATGTTGATGACCGACGCGCCCGGCGTGCCGGCCTCGACCATGTGGCGCAGCACGGCCTGCATCACGAAGAACATGCCTTTCACGTTGACGGCGAAGAGCCGGTCGAACGAGGCCTCGTCGCTGTCGAGCAGCGGCGCGAGGTCGAACACGGCGGCGTTGTTGAACAGCGTGTGGATGGGGCCGAAGGCGACCTGCGCCTCGGCCAGCATGTGCGCGATGGCCTGCGTGTCGGTCACGTCGGCCGCGATGTAGGCGAGCGTGTCGGGGTGGGCTTGCTGCAGCGCGCGCACGGCCTCGGGCGCGGCGGTCGCGCGGTCGATCACGCTGCAGCGCGCGCCCTCGGCGATGCAGGCCTCGGCGACCGCCAGGCCGATGCCGCCGCCGGCACCAGTCAGCAGCACATGGCGGTCCTGCAGGCGGCCGCTCATGGCGCGGCCTTCTCTTTGATGAAGCGGGCCACGCGCTCGCCGGCACGACGCACCGCATCGACCAGCCGCGCATCGCCCGCGAGGCTGCCCCACAGCCCGGCATCGGCGCACAGCGCCGCCACGGGGTCGGCCGCGTCGCAGATGGCGTGCGCGGCAGCATCGTCCATGCTCTGGTCCTGGTAGGCGTAGGGCAGCGCGCCCCGGTGCCAGCGCTGCAGGAACGCGAGGAACAGTGCGGGCAGCATCGCCACGCTGTCGATGCCCTGCCCGGCCGCGAGCCGCTCGCGCACGGTCGGCGCGATGAAGCCCGGGATCTTCGAGAAGCCGTCGGCCGCCACGCGCTGGTTGGTGTCGCGGATCGCGGGGTTGCCGAAGCGGTCGAGCACCACGTCGCGGTAGGCCGCGAGGTCGATCGGGCTCGGGCTCAGGCACGGGATGACGTCGTCGGTCACGTAGTCGAAGGCCATCCGGCGGATGGCCGCGTCGTGCGTGCCTTCGTGGATGAAGCCCAGCCCCGCCAGCGTGCCGGCCCAGGCGATGCAGCTGTGCGTGGCGTTGAGGATGCGGATCTTGGCCTCTTCGTAGGGCTGCACCGATTCGACCAGCTCCACGCCCACGCGCCCCCAGTCGGGCCGGCCGGCGATGAAGTCGTCCTCGATCACCCACTGGATGAAGCTCTCGCCCGTGACCGCCGCGCCGTCGTCGCGGCCCGTGGCGGCGCGCACGCGCGCGCGCAGCTCGGGCGGCGGGCGCGGCGTGATGCGGTCGACCATCGCGTTCGGGCAGCGGGTGTTGGCATCGACCCAGGCCTGCAGCGGCGCGTCGCCGACGAGTGCGATGAACTCGAGCAGGCCCGCGCGAAAGCGGTCACCGTTGTGGCGCAGGTTGTCGCAGTTCAGCAGCGTCACGGGGTCCGCCTGCGCGGCGCGCCGTGCCCGCAGGATCGCGCAGACCGCGCCGTAAATCGTCTCACCGGCCTCGCCGCGCCGCGCGCGTTCGATGTCAGCCGCGAGGTCGGTGAACGACAGGTCGAGCTTGCCCTTGGTGTCGAGGTAGTAGCCCGCCTCGGTCACGGTGAAGGAGACGATGCGCGTGGACGGCGCGGCGCCGCGTGCGATCACCGGGGCCAGCGAGGGCTCGTACGGCAGCACCTCGCGGATCGCTTCGATCTGCTCGTAGCGGTACTCGCCCGCCGGCGACACGGTCTCGAGCGTGTAGCGTCCGCCCTGGGCCTGCAACGCCGCGACCACCTCGGCCATGTCGGGCCGGATGTTGGCGCCCGACAGCGACCAGCGGGTGTCGCCCGCATCGATCAGCCGCTGCAGGTAGACGGCCTGGTGGGCGCGATGGAACGAGCCGAGGCCGAGGTGAAGCACCGTGAATTCCGAAGGCGCCGGTGGGGTGGGCACGAGGCCCGCTGCTGCGAGGGTCACGGGGAAGGTCCGTTGAAAGTGAGGGTCGTCGGATCAGGCGGCGACAGCGCGGCCTTCGCGGCTGAACAGGTGCAGCACGGACGGGTCGAGCTCGACCGCCACGTCGTCGCCGGCCTGCAGCGGCGTGCGTTCGTTCTGGCGCGCGATGAGCGGCACGCCACCCACGTCCACGTGGATCAGCGTGTCGGCGCCCAGCGCCTCGATGAGCTCGACGCGGCCCGGCACGCCGGCGGCCGCGCCCTGCTTCGGATGCACGCGCAGGCCTTCGGGGCGCACGCCCAGGAAGCCGTCGCTCGGCAGGCGCCCGCCGGTCGCGGCGGAAAAACTCGGGATGGCGCTCGCCGCCACCATGTTCATCGACGGCATGCCGATGAACTGCGCGACGAACTGGTTGGCGGGTCGGTCGTACAGCTCCAGCGGCGTGCCGACCTGCTCGATGAGCCCGTCCTTCAGCACCACCACGCGGTCGGCCAGCGTCATGGCCTCGACCTGGTCGTGCGTGACGTAGATGGTGGTCGCCCCCAGTGCGCGGTGCAGCTTGTGGATCTCGACGCGCGTGTTGCCGCGCAGCGCCGCATCGAGGTTCGACAGCGGCTCGTCGAAGAGGAACACCTTGGGCGCACGCACGATCGCACGGCCGATGGCCACGCGCTGGCGCTGGCCGCCCGACAAATCTTTCGGCGTGCGGTCCAGGTACTGCGTGAGGTTCAGCGTCTTGGCCGCGTACTCGACCTTGGTCCTGATCTCGTCCTTGGCCACGCCCGCGAGCTTCAGCGCGAAGGACATGTTGTCGTACACGCTCATGTGCGGGTACAGCGCGTAGCTCTGGAACACCATCGCCAGGTCGCGCTTGCCCGAAGGCGTCCAGGTGATGTCCTTGCTGTCGAGCAGCAGGTTGCCGCTGGTGATCGGTTCGAGCCCCGCGATCAGCCGCAGCAGCGTCGACTTGCCGCAGCCCGAAGGCCCGACGAAGACGATGAACTCGCCCTTCTGGATCTGCAGGTCGACGCCCTTGATGATGTGGACGTCGCCAAAGCTCTTCTTGATGTTCTTGAGTTCGAGGTAGGCCATGAGATGTCTCCCTTTCTTTACTTGACGGCGCCGAAGGTCAGGCCTTGCACCAGTTGCTTCTGGCTGAACCAGCCGAACACGACGATGGGCGCGATGGCCATCAGCGAGGCGGCCGACAACTTGGCCCAGAACAGGCCCTCGGGGCTGGAGTACGAGGCGATGAGCGTGGCCAGCGTGCCGGCCTTGGCGGAGGTGAGGTTCAATGCCCAGAAGGCTTCATTCCAGCTCAGCACTAGGCACAGGAGGCCGGTCGATGCGAGCCCGCCCACCGACAGCGGCATCACGACGTGGCGGAACTCGGTCCACAGGCTCGCGCCGTCCATGCGTGCGGCTTCGAGGATCTCGTTCGGAATGTCCTTGTAGGCGCTGTAGAGCATCCACACCATGATCGGCAGGTTCGACAGCGTGAACACGATGGTGAGCGCGGTGAGCGAATCCAGCATGCCCGCGGTCTGCGCGAGCACGTAGATCGGCACCAGCGCACCGACGGCCGGCATCATCTTGGTGGAGAGCATCCACATGAGGATGTCGCGCGTCTTCTTCGTGCGGAAGAACGCCATCGAGTACGCAGCCGGCGCCGCGATCAACAGGCCGAGGATCGTCGAGCCCAGGCTGGTGATCAGCGAGTTGCGCGCATACAGCAGGTAGTCGCTGCGGCGCTGCACTTCGCCGAAGTTGTCGAGCGTGGGTTCGAAGATGAACAACGGCGGCACGTGAATGGCCTGCAGCTCCGTCTTGAAGGCCGTGAGGAACAACCAGCCGAGCGGGAAGAACAGAAGCAGTGCCACGGCCCACGCACCGACGGTGCGCAGCAGCTGGGGAAGGAAGTTGCTGGGTTGCATGGTCGTTCCTTCTTCAGTCGAGGTTCTTGCCGATGATGCGGATCAGGAACACCGCGACGATGTTCGCCAGCACCACCGCGAACAGCGCACCCGCGGAGGCCACGCCCACGTCGAAGTTCATGAGCGACTGCTTGAAGATCATGTAGGTCATGTTCGTGCTCTCGTTGCCCGGGCCGCCATTGGTGGTGATGGCGATCTCGGCGAACACGCTGAGCAGGAAGATCATCTCGATCATGATCACCACGGCCATCGGGCGGCCCAGGTGCGGAATGGTGAGATAGAAGAAGCGCTGAAATGAACTGGCGCCGTCCATGCGCGCCGCTTCCATCTGTTCGCGGTCGAGCGACTGCAGCGAGGTGATGAAGATCAGGCAGGCGAAAGGCAGCCACTGCCACGCCACCATGATGATCACGGAGAACAGCGGCACGTCGGTGAGCCAGTCGACCGGCTGCGCGCCGAAGAAGCGCCACACGTCGGCCAGGATGCCGTAGATGGGGTTCATCATCATGTGCTTCCACAGCAGCGCGTTCACTGCGGGCATGACGAAGAAGGGCGAGATCAGCAGCACGCGCACGATGCCGCGGCCCGGGAAGGGCTCGTTCACCAGGAGCGCAAGCAGCACGCCGAACACCACGGTGATGACGATGACGCTCCCGATGAGCAACAGCGTGTTCCACGTGGCCGGCCAGAAGTCGGGGTCGGTGACGAAGTAGTGAAAGTTCTCGATGCCCGCGAACGTGCGTTCGCCGGGCTGCATGAGGTTGTAGTTCACGAAGGAGAAGTACAACGTCATCAGCAGCGGCACGATCATCCACAGGAAGAGCGTGAGCACGGCGGGCGCCATGAGGGCGCGGGGCAGGAGTCTTTTCATGTTCTGGTCCCTGGGCTTTAGGTCAGGACTGCCGCGGGTCCGGCTTTGCCGGTCCGCTGGCAGTGCCCCCTGCAAGGGGGTTGGCGTAGCGACACGAAGTGCGCGCAGCCTGGGGGTTTACTTGTAATACCCGGCTTTCTTCATCTCGCGCTCGGCTGCGAGCTGCGAAGTCTTCAGCGCCTGGTCGACCGTGACCTTGCCCGACAGCGCCGCGCTCATCTGCTGGCCCACCGCCACGCCGATGGCCTGGAACTCGGGAATGGCCGCGTACTGCACGCCGACGTACGGCGACTTGGGCAAGGTGCTGTCGCTGAGGTTGGCGCTGTCGATGGCCTTCTTCTCGGCGGCGGCAAACTTGGCGACCTTCTGGAACTCGGGGTTCGCGTAGGTCGACTTGCGCGTGCCGGTGGGCACCGTTCCCCAGCCGTGTTCCTTGGCGACGAGGTTGACGTACTCCTTGGAGGTCGCCCACTTCACGAAGGTCTGTGCGGCGGCGCCCTTGGTCGAGCTGGCGGGAATGGCCAGGTTCCAGGTCCACAGCCAGTTCGCGCCCTTGGGCGTCACGGCGACGGGGGCCTGTGCGAAAGCCACCTTGTCGGCCACCTTCGACTGCTTGGGGTCGCTGATGAACGAAGCGGCGATGGTCGCGTCGACCCACATGCCGCACTTGCCTTCGTTGAAGAGCGCCAGGTTCTCGTTGAAGCTGTTGGCCGAGGCGCCCGGCGGGCCGTAGGCCTTCATGAGGTCGACGTAGAAGCCGATCGCGTCCTTCCAGGGCTTGGTGTCGATCTGCGGCTTCCACTGCATGTCGAACCACTGGCCGCCGTTCGTGTTGACCAGCGTGGTCAGGAAGGCCATGTTGTCGCCCCAGCCCGGCTTGCCGCGCAGGCACATGCCGTACAGGCCGCCCTTGGGGTCATGGATCTTGCCGGCCAGCTCCTTCACCTGCGCCCAGGTGGGCTGCTCGGGCATCTTGAAGCCAACCTTGTCGGCCAGGTCCTTGCGGTACATGAGCATCGAGCTCTCGCCGTAGAACGGCGCGGCGTACAGCTTGCCTTCGTGCGACAGGCCGGCGCGGATGGCGGGCAGCAGGTCGTCGGCGTCGTAGGCGGCATCGGTGGCGATGGGCTGCAGCCAGCCCTTCTTCGACCAGATCGGCGCCTCGTACAGGCCGATGGTCATCACGTCGAACTGGCCGCCCTTGGTGGCGATGTCGGTGGTCACGCGCTGGCGCAGCGTGCCTTCTTCCAGCGTGACCCACTTGAGCTTGATGTCGGGGTTCGCTTTTTCGAAGAAGGGCGTGAGCTTCTGCATCTCGATCATGTGGCCGTTGTTGACGGTCGCGATCACGAGTTCGGTGGCGGCGTGGGACACAAGGCCCGTGCCGATGAGTGCGAGGGCGAGGCCCGCTTTCAGAAAGCGCTTCATGGTGTCTCCTTGGGTGAGCGACGCCTCGGTATCGTGGTCGCCGTGCCCGGATTCTGGAGAAACGCGCTTGCGATTTTGGTATTTCGAGCGGCCCAACCAGTACTCTCTTGCACCAGTTGGCTAGTGAAATCCCTAGTTAACGCAATTCAGGATGGAAAAACGTCCGACTGAAGTTCTCGCCCGTCACGCGTGCCCACCCAACAGCTGGCGCCGGAACTGCGCGGCGGCCGGCGACAGCGGTCGGTCCTCGCGGGTGATGAGGCAGATCGGCGGCACCCGCACCGGCAGCTCGACCGGCACCGTGCGCAGCACGCCCAGCCGGCCGTAATGGTTGGCCTGCGAGGCCGGCATGACGGCGGCCATGTCGGAGTTCTCCAGCAGCGCCGTGATCGCGATGGGCGATGCCGTTTCGATGATGTCCAGCCGCGCCTGGATGCCCGCCTCGCGCATCGCGGCCTCGAAGCGCCCGCGCTGCGGCGAGCCCGGCGGCTGCAGCACCCATGACCAGGTCGCCATCTCGGCCAGCGTGACCGTGGCCGTGCGCTCGAACACCGGGTGCGCGGCGCGCACCACGACCACCTGCGACTCGCCCAGCAGCGGCACGCTCGCGTACTTGGCCTCGTCGTGGCCGTCGGTGAGGCGGCCCAGCACGAGGTCGACGTCGCCTTGCTCCAGCTGCGCCTGCATCAGGTCGCTGGTCTCGACCACCACCGACACGGCCACCTGCGGATGGCGCAGGTGGTACGCCACCAGCGCCGGCGCCAGCAGCTCGGGCACCGCACCCGGCACGCTGCCCACGCGCAGCGCACCGCTCAGGCCGGAACGCAGCGCGAGCATTTCCTCGCGGGCGGTGCCGAAGTCGCTGAGCACGCGGTGGGCGTAGCGGATCAGGATCTCGCCGTAGGGCGTGGGCGCCATGCCGCGCGCCAGGCGCTCGAAGAGCTGTTCGCCCAGCGACTCCTCCAGCTGCTGCAGCAGCTTGGTGGCCGCGGGCTGGCTGATGTTCATGGCCTCGGCCGCGCGGCCGAGGTGGCGATGCGCATCGAGCCGGGCCAGCAAAAGCAGCTGGCGCGGCCTCACATGCAGCATCAGCGAGGCGTCGGTGAGGCCGGGTTTCATGCACAAAAGTATATGGAGCTTCGGCCTTTTTCGATTGGATCGCGCGCCAGAAGCTCCGTAGGCTCGGGCCCACAACAAGCAGGAGACGACGCGATGACCCTCTTTCCCCTGGCCCGCGGTGCCGGCCTGGCGGCGCTCCTGGCGCTGGCCGCCTGCCTGAGCGCGGGTGCGCAGCCGGCCTACCCCGACAAGCCGCTGCGCATCCTGGTCGGCGCCTCGCCCGGCGGCGGCACCGACATCCTCGCGCGCGTGCTGGCCGACAAGTTCGCGCCCGTGCTCAAGCAGCCCGTGACGGTGGAGAACCGCCCCGGCGCATCGAACACCATCGCCGGCGAACTCACGGCCCGCGCGCCGGCCGACGGCGCCACGCTGCTGCTGGCCACCAACACGGCGCAGGCCGTGGCGCCGCACATCCTCAAGCTCAAGTACGACCCGCTGAAAGACCTGCAACCCATCGGCCTCGTGGCCGTGATGCCCAACGTGCTGGTGGTGTCGGCCAACTCACCCTACCGGTCGGTGAAGGACCTGCTGGCCGCGATGGCCGCGAAGCCCGGCGGCTTCAAGTACGCGTCGTCGGGCATCGGCAGCACGCAGCACGTCGGCGGCGAAGCCTTCAACCTGGCCACGGGCATGACCTCGATCCATGTGCCCTACAAGGGCAGCTCGCAGGCGCACATCGACATCATCTCGGGCGAGGTCGAGATGATGTTCGACAGCACCTCGTCGGCCATGGGCCAGATCCGCGCCGGCAAGTTCCGCGCGCTGGCCGTGAGCGCGCCGCAGCGCTCGCCCGAGCTGCCCGACGTGCCGACGCTCGCCGAGCAAGGCGTCAAGGGCGCCGACGTGTCGACCTGGTACGGCCTGTACGTGACGGCCGGCACGCCGCGCGCCGCCGTCGAGCGGCTGAGCGCCGAACTCACGCGCACGATGGGCCTGGCGGACGTGCAGTCGCGCATCAAGGCCCTGGGCGGTGAGCCCGGCACGCTGACCGGCGAACCTTTCGCGGCGATGAACCGGCAGGAGTTCGACCACTACGGCCGGCTCGTGCGCGACGCGCGCATCAAGGCCGAGTGAGGCCGTCCCTTCTTTCTCTTTTCTCCACCTCCATTGCCGACCATGTCTACCCCCTCGACAACTCCGCGCGTGACCTCCGCCAAACCCCGCATCGCCGTGTTGCTGGGCGACCCCAGCGGCGTCGGCCCCGAGATGGCCGTGAAGCTGCTCGCGCGCCAGCGCAACCTCGACGCCGCGCGTGTGCTGCTGATCGCCGACCCCGTCGTGCTGGCCGCGGGCGAGCGCGTGGCGGGCGCGAAGCTGGCGCCGCTGCAGGTGAACACCCTCGACAGCCTGCGCTTCGAGGACGGCCGTCCGAGCCTCCTCGTGCGCGACTGGATGGCGGGCGAGGAACCGGTGCTCGGCGAGTCGAACGAGCGCTCGGGCCGGGCCTCGTTCGAAGCACTGGAGCTGGCCACGCAGGCCGTGCGAAACGGCCAGGCCGACGCGATCCTCTTCGCGCCGCTCAACAAGCATTCACTGCGCCTGGGCGGCCTCGTGCACGAGGACGAGCTGCGCTACATGCAGGAGCGCTTCGCGGTCACCGGCTTCGTCTGCGAGTTCAACCTCACCGGCTCGCTGTGGACCTCGCGCGTGACCTCGCACATTCCGCTGAAGGACGTGGCACGGCACATCACGGTGGAGGGCGTGCGCGACGCCGTGAAGATCATCGCGTCGGCACTGCGCCGCGCCGGCGTGGCACACCCGCGCATCGCCGTGACCGGCCTCAACCCGCACGCAGGCGACGGCGGCTCGATCGGCATGGAAGAGATCGAGATCATCGCGCCCGCCATCGAACAGCTGCGCGCCGAAGGCCACGACGCGCGCGGCCCGTTCTCGCCGGACACCGTGTTCATCGGCGCGCGGCGCGGCGACGTCGATGCGGTGGTGTCGATGTATCACGATCAGGGCCAGATCGCGATGAAGCTCATGGGCTTCGAGCAGGGCGTGACCTTGCATGGCGGCCTGCCCGTGCCCGTGGCCACCTCGGCCAGCGGCAGCGCCTTCGACATCGCCGGCCAGGGCGTGGCGCAGATCGAAGGGCTGCAGCAGGCTTTCGACCTGTGCGTGCGGATGGCAAGCGGCGCGCCGGCGCCTGTGTCCGTCGAGGCGGCAGTGGCCTGAGCCACCTGGCGCCCCAAAGAAAAAGGGCCGCGCGTGCGGCCCTTCGAAAAAATAAGCTCAGGCGCTCGGCGGCTCGCCGTAGCTATTGGCCTCGGGCTGCGACCGCCCGACCCAGAAAAAGATCACCACGAGATTGATGAGCGGAATGATCAAGAGCAACTGAAACCATCCGCTCTTGTCCACATCGTGCAAGCGGCGCGCCCCCGCAGACAGCGAGGGCAGCAGCAACGCCAACCCCACGATGAAGCCCACGAACTCATGAATCAGGTTCGCCGAAAAAAGGACGACCAGTTGCGCCAACGCGAACCACCAGAATTCCGACCGCGACGCCCGTCCGCTGAAATCGACGTACTTGCGCAGGCACGTCTGGACTGCGGTTTGAAAATCCATCATTCACTCTCTCCTCTTGACAGGTCCCCGGGGAAATTCCCCCGGCAGATCATATCGACGCGCTCCTGCCCACAAGCCTTCGAAGCCAGCCAACCCACTGCGGGCACAGCGCCCCAACGTGCGCTGACCCACATCGCGACTTCGGCGATGCAGCGTGTGTCGAAGCGTCGGCCGCAGCCCAAAGAAAAAGGGCCGCTTGCGCGGCCCTCGTCGGAGAGGAAAGCAGCTCAGGCGCTCGGCGGTTCGCCGTAGGCGTTGGACTCCGGCTGCGTCGGCTGAACGAAGAAATAGATCAGCACGAGATTGATCAGCGGGATGATCGACAGCAGCAAAAACCAGCCGCTCTTGCCGATGTCGTGCAGGCGGCGCGCGCCCACGGCGAGTGCGGGCAGAAGCAGGCCCAGCGCTGCGATGACGTACACGTATTGATGGATCAGGCCGGTGATAATGAGCACCCCGAACTGGGCCAGAAAAAACCACCAGAACTCGGAACGCGACGCACGACCCGTGAAATCGGTGTACTTGGCGATGCACGTCTTGACCGCTGTTTGAAAGTCCATTGACTCGCTCCTCTTGATGAATCCCAGGGAAATTTCCCCGGGGCCATCATATCGGCGCACTGTGCAACGACAAACTCGGCCAAACCGGCCACCACCCTGCAAACCAATGGCCTAAAGGCCTAGTGGATAGAGCCTTTGGCCAAGGCTTGCGAGGCTTGCAGTGACGTGCGCCGTCAGGTGCTCAGCCGCTGCAGCAGGCCGGCCGTGGAGGCATCGAGCCCCGAGACATCGCCCGAGGCCAGGCGCGGCTCGATGTCGCGCGCCAGCACCTTGCCGAGCTCCACGCCCCACTGGTCGAAGCTGTTGATGCCCCACAGCGCGCCGCTGGTGAACACGCGGTGCTCGTACATCGCGAGGAAGGCGCCCAGTGCTTCGGGCGTGAGCTTTTCGAACACGAAGAAGGTGCTCGGCCGGTTGCCCGGGAAGTTCTTGTGGCCGCCTTCGTCGAGCTTGCCGACCATCAGCGCCTGCGCCTGCGCGAGCGCGTTGGCCAGCAGCTTGGGGTGGTGGCCGTCGAGGTCGTGCGAGGCGTCGCGCACCGCCATGAACTCGAGCGGGATCACGTCGGTGCCCTGGTGCAGCATCTGGAAGTAGGCGTGCTGGCCGTTGGTGCCGGGCTCGCCCCAGAGCACGGGCGAAGTGCCGAAGGCCAGCGGCGCGCCGCTCGCGTCGACCTGCTTGCCGTTGCTCTCCATCTCGAGCTGCTGCAGGTAGGCCGGCACGCGCTTCAGGGCGCTGTGGTACGGCGCGATGCTGCGGCTCGTGAAACCGTGGAAGTTGCGGTACCAGGCGTCGAGCAGGCCCAGGCGCACGGGCAGGTTCTGCTCGAGCGGCGCGGTGCGGAAGTGCTCGTCCATCGCGTGCGCGCCCGCCAGCAGCCGGCGAAAGCCGTCGGCGCCGATGGCCAGCGCGATCGGCAGGCCGATGGCCGACCACAGCGAGTAGCGCCCGCCCACCCAGTCCCAGAAGCCGAAGGTGGTGTCGATGCCGAACTGCTTCGCGGCCTCGACGTTGGTGGTGAGCGCGGCGAAATGGCCGGCGATGTCAGTGCCGCCCGACTGCTCGTACCAGCGCTTGGCCGAGAGCGCGTTCGTCATCGTCTCGGCCGTGGTGAAGGTCTTGGAGGCGACCAGGAACAGCGTGTGCTCGGGCGCCAGGCCCTTGAGCACGCCCGCCAGTTCATGGCCGTCGACGTTCGAGACGAAGTGGAAGCGCTTGCCCGGCGCCACGAACTCCGCGAGCGCCAGCACCGCCATCTGCGGGCCGAGGTCGGAGCCGCCGATGCCGATGTTGACCACGTCGGTGATCGTGTGGTCGCTGCGCACCTTCTCGGCGTAGGCCAGCATGGCGTCGAGCGTGGCATGCACCTCGCGCAACTCGTGGGCCGTCTGGCGGCCGGTGGCCGCGTCGGCCGGCGCGCGCAGCAGCGTGTGCAGCACGGCGCGGTCTTCGGTGTTGTTGATGTGCGCGCCCGCGAACATGGCGTCGCGGTGGGCTTCGAGGCCGCATTCGCGCGCCAGCGTGAACAGCAGCGCCTCGGTGCGCGCGTCGATGAGGTTCTTCGACAGGTCGGCGAAGACGTGCGGCGCCTCCTGGCTGAAGCGCGCGAAGCGCCCGGCGTCCTCCACGAAGGCATGGCGAAGGTCGAACTGGCGACCGGCCGTGTCGAAGCTGGACTGCAGTTGCGCCCAGGCCGGCGCGCGGTCACAGCGCAGGGTCATGGTCATGTTTACTTGCCGCTTTCCTGCATGAGCTTTTCGAGCTTCACGGCGTCGGCCGCGAAGGCGCGGATGCCCTCGGCGAGCTTCTCGGTGGCCATGGCGTCTTCGTTGAGCGCGAAGCGGAAGCCGGCTTCGTCGTAGCTCACCTTCTCCGCGTTGCCGCTCGCGGCAGCCTTGGCGTCGAGCGCGTGCGTGAGCGGCGCGTTGCTCGCGGCCAGCTCGGCCAGCAGCTCGGGGCTGATGGTCAGCAGGTCGCAACCGGCGAGCGCCTGGATCTGCCCCACGTTGCGGAAGCTCGCGCCCATGACCTCGGTCTTGATGCCCTGCTGCTTGTAGTAGTTGAAGATTTCACGCACCGACTTCACGCCGGGGTCGTTGGCGCCCGCGCTGGCGGCTTCGTCCCACTTGGCGCCGGCCGACTTCTTGTACCAGTCGTAGATGCGGCCCACGAAGGGCGAGATGAGCTGCACGCCGGCCGCGCCGCAGGCCACGGCCTGCGCGAACGAGAACAGCAGCGTGAGGTTGGTGCGGATGCCCTTCTGCTCGAGCAGGCGCGCGGCCTCGATGCCTTCCCAGGTGGAGGCGACCTTGATGAGCAGGCGCTTCTCGGTGTCGATGCCTTCGACCTTGTACAGCGCCACGATGCGCTCGCCGCGGGCCACGGTGGCGGCGGTGTCGAACGACAGGCGGGCGTCGACTTCGGTGGACACGCGGCCCGGGATGATGGAGAGGATTTCGGTGCCGAAGCGCACCAGCAGGCGGTCGATGACCTCGTCGAGCGGCTTGCCGGCGTGGGCCTTCACGGTTTCATCGAGCAGCGGCCGGTACTCGGCCTTCTGCACGGCCTTGAGGATCAGCGACGGGTTGGTAGTCGCGTCCTGCGGCTTGGAAATGCTGAGCTGCTTGAAGTCGCCGGTGTCGGCAACCACGGTGGTCCACTGGCGGAGTGCATCGAGTTGGTTCATGAAATCAATTATCCGGGGAGGGGTGTGACAAGTCCTGCACGCAGTTGCGCGGCGGTCGATGTTTTCATGCGAACCGTAGCACGGGTTTTCGCGAAGCTCCATCGGCCTGCAGCGCGAAGGGTTGTCGGCCGCCCTGCCCTACAGGGGCTGTGGTCCCCGGCTGACGGCAGCCGGCCGCGGCGGGGGGCACCCTGAACGGGACGCGGCATCCACGCCGAGAACGACTTTCCCCAGGAGCCCTCATGACCCCTCGCCCCCCACG
>NZ_JBWKYF010000047.1:0-52234 GCF_059423605.1 Variovorax sp. GW460-12-1-14-LB1 | reverse complement strand
GGGCGGTGGTGGTGTATTCCCACTGCCGCCACCGGGCGCTACATACACGGTGGGAGGTACGGTGACCGGACTTGAGTCAGGCGCGTCCCTCACGCTGCTCAATTCAGACGGCGATGCACTGTCCGTCGGCAGCAATGGCGCTTTCACTTTCGCGACGGCCATCGCCGGCGGCAGCAGCTATTCCGTGACGGTGGGCGCACAGCCTTCGGGGCAGAACTGCAGGGTCTCGAATGGCACAGGCTCCAACGTTTCCGCCAACGTCACTTCGGTGCGGGTGTCCTGCGCGGGCGCGCCCGAATTTGCCTATGTGGCGCAGTCCTTCAGCGACAACATCGGCATCTACAAGATCGACGTGTCGACCGGTGCGCTCTCGTCTGTCGGGACCGTGGCGGCAGGGGCCTCGCCATTTTCAATCGCGGTGCACCCGAGCAAGAGATTCCTCTACGTGGCGAACACTGGAGACGGCACCATCTCTATCTATGCGATCAACCAGACGACTGGTGCGCTGGCGCAGGTAGGTACCGACTTGCCCACAGGCCGCTATCCGCAATCGATCGCTGTGGATCCGGCCGGCAACGTTGTCTACGCAGCCAACGCATTGGACAACACCGTCTCGGTTTTCGCCGTTGATCAAGGCTCTGGCGCGCTGACGGCAATTGCCGGCTCGCCGTTTTCTACGGTGACCAGCCCCGTAGGAGTCACTGTTCATCCTGGTGGCAAGTTCGTCTATATCGCGAGCCAGATCGACAACACGATCACCAAGTATGCGATCGATCAGGGCTCTGGCGCTGTGCTCGCTGCCGGGGCGACGTCCGTCCCTGCAGGTTCTTCGCCAACGTTCGTCACTCTCGACGCTGCGGGGGAGACGATGTACGTCACGGGCACCAAGGTCACGACTTTCGCCATCGACTCAGCCACCGGAGATCTTGCGCAGATCGGGGCGCCCTTGACTCCGAACGGTACGTCGAGCCGGGTGCGAGTGCATCCTGCTGGCAAGTTCGCCTACATCCCGGACGGGTTGGGGCGCACTCTCTCGGGCTATGCCGTCGCACCAGGCTCGGGCGTACTCTCCCCGCTCCCGGATGCACCACTGGCAACGGACAATGCGCCGCTGGATATTGCCTTCAACGCATCGGGGAAGTTCCTTGTGACGGCGAACTGGAACGACGACTCCATTTCGGCTTACAGCATCAATCAGAAGACTGGCGTCCTGTCATCTGTCGGCTCGGTCGTGAATTTGGACACCCGTCCCCGGGCGATTGTCACGGTCCAGCTTCCTCTGTCGCCGACTTGACGGGAAGGGCGGCAACGTCCCCTGGCGCCTGATCCGTACACGTGAGTGCGGCGAGATGGGCGTCAGGCCAGAGGGATCTCGTCCGGTGGTTGCGTGATGCAGTTGCCCCCGGTGCCTCACCGGGTGGCATGAACTGCCTGATCCGCGCATCTGCTCGTGAACCGATGGTGTGGCTCTGGCCGTGGTGCTCCGCCTGAGAGCGGTTGAAGAGTAACGGCTTGCTGGTGCCTTCGACAGGAATCGAACCTGTATCTGAGTCTTAGGAGGACCCCGTTCTATCCATTGAACTACGAAGACGGTGTGCGCCGCTGCTGCAGCGCGGCCCGCACTTTACCAGCTTGGGGTGTCCCGGCCCTCAGTCGTACTTCACCGTATAGATCAGGTCCACCCCGCTCGTCTGCCCCGCCTGGCCCCGCAGCGTGAGGCGCTTGGTCAGGTCGTAGAAGATGAAGAGGGTGCCGAAGGTGCCGCCCAGGCTGCGTTCGTAGGTGATGTAGAAATCTTTGGACAACCGCTTGCCCAGCGTCACGGCCGACTCGCGCAGGTCGCCGCCGTTGCCGGGGCCCTTGAAGCCGAGTTCGTCCAGGCCGAAGCGGCTGGCCAGGCTGCCGCCGGTGGTGGTGCCGCCGATCTTGCCGAGCAGCGACAGGGCGGCCTGCTGCAAGAGGGCCGACTCGCCGCCGCTGGTGGCCGAGGCGCGGCCCAGGATGACCCATGACAACGTCTCGGCGTCGGACAGCGCGGGCTCCGCGTAGAGCTTCACGCGCGGCGACTGCGCGGAGCCGGTGATCTGCACGCCGGCGCGCTGCGCGATGTTCGGGCGGATGGCCAGGATGTCGAGCGCGGGGTTGTCGAAGGGGCCGTTGAAGCGCGCGATGCCAGTCTCGACGTCGAGCTGCTGGCCGTAGGCGCGGTACTGGCCCTTGACGGTCTTCACCTCGCCGGTGATGCGTGGCGGGGCATCGAGGCGGGTGCTGCGGATCTCCAGTTCGCCCTCGAGCCGCGTGGTGATGCCGCGGCCCTGCACGGCGAAGTCGTCACCCAGGTCGAAGGTGACGACGATGTCGGGCGGCTTGGCGGTCTGGGGCTTGGCGGCCTTGGCCGCCTGGGCGTCGGCTTTGGCGGATTCGCGCTGCGCGGCCTCGGCGGCGGCCTTGTCCTTGGCGGCCGAGCGCACGACGACGTCGCTGCCCAGGCTGGGCGCGGTCTCGTCGGGCAGGATGATGACGGCGCGGTCGGTCTTGAGCTTGCCGCGCACGTTGAACTGGCCGTCGTCCAGCCGCGCCTGCAGGTTGCCCGACAGCGACACCTGGCGGTCGGTGCGCACGAGCACGCGCAGGGCGCGCAGCTCGGCCTGCAGGGCCATGCGGATGCCGGTGCTGGTCGCGCTGTTGTTGCTGCCCCAGCTGAGGTCGCCGCGCGCGGTGAGCGAGCCGCCGTCGGTGCGCGCTTCGCTGGCGGCGGTGCTGCGGTTGCCGCTCTGGCCGCCGATGCGCGCGTTGCTGCCGGCGCCGCCCTTGAGCGTGAACTCGGTGATCTCCAGGCGCTCGCCGGTGAGCGAGGCGCGCAGGCGGCCGTCGCGCAGGTCGAGGCCTTCGACCGGGGCGCGCAGCGCGAGCTGGTCGGCGCCGAGGGTGCCGTTCCAGCGCGGCGCGGTGCGGTTGCCCGAGAGGGTGGCGTTGGCGTCGAGCGTGCCGGCGATGCGCCAGCCGGGCGGCGCGAGCATCGACCACACGCCCAGGTTGGGCAGCGCGGCGCGCAGGGTGCCGTTCAGGGGCGCGTCGGGCGCCCACTGCCAGCCGCCGCTGCGCTGCTGCATGCGGGTC
This sequence comes from Variovorax sp. GW460-12-1-14-LB1, assembly GCF_059423605.1. NCBI lineage: Bacteria > Pseudomonadati > Pseudomonadota > Betaproteobacteria > Burkholderiales > Comamonadaceae > Variovorax > Variovorax sp. GW460-12-1-14-LB1. The sequence continues at coordinate 49,114 of NZ_JBWKYF010000047.1, read as the reverse complement.
CCGAGCTCGGCGTCGAGGCGGCCGGCGCGTTCGCTGTCCCAGGCCAGGGTGGCGCGCACGGCGTCGCCCTGCGCGTCGAGCTGCAGTTCGGCGCGGCGCAGGCCGGCCGGGGTGGCGGTGACGTCGACGCCGTTGACCTCGTTCTTGCCGCTGGCCGAGCTCATGGTGCGTTCGCTCGCGGTGCCGGTTCCGGTGCTGGTGATGCGGGTGACGAGCGCGGCCTCGCCGGCCTGCACGCGGATGTCGCCGCTCTGGCGCGCAAGGCGGGCCTTGGCGCGCAGGGTGTCGCCGGCGTCGATGTCCCAGTCGCCGTTGAACAGCAGGTCGCCGCTGATGCCGAGTTCGCTCAGCGTGGCGTTGGCGCCGAACGCGCCGGCCCACGCCATCGGCAGGCCCTGCATCTGGCCCTTGGACTGCAGGCGGAACACGCGGTTGGGCGCGGCGCCGCTCTGGTTGAAGCGCAGCGGCTGCCAGTCGATGCGCACGGTGCCGGGCAGCGGGCCGCGCACGGTGGCGTCGGCACCGGAGGCTTCGACGTCGAGGCGGTTGTCGGCGGTGCGCACGGTGGCCGTGACTTCGCGGCCCAGCTCCAGCACCCAGGGGCCCTGGCCGGGGCGCGCGGTGGCGGTGTCCTGTGCCTGCAGGCGCAGGCTGGCGAGGGTGGCACGCCACTGGTTGGCGCTGGAGAGGCCGCCGCTGGCGCGGGTGTCGAGCGCCAGCTTCTGTGTGCCGGTGATGGCTTCGCCCTTGAGCGTCAGCGTGGCCTGGGCGATGCTTCCGGCGAGGTCGGCTTGCAGTGCGCGCAGTTGCACATTGGTGGCCACGCCGCCGGGCTGGGCGGCGGGCAGGTTCAGGTCGAGGCGCGGTACGGCGAGCGCGGCCTTGAGGCTGGGCTCGGAGCTGCCGCGTGCGGCCGGGGCGCCGGGGTTCTCGATGCGGTGCTGCACGGTCTGCCAGCCGCCTTGCCAGCTGGCGTCGAGCCGGGCGCTGCCCTTGGCACTGGCGTTCGCGAACACGCTCGACAGGCCCGGCAGGCCTTGCACCCAGCGCTGCATGGCTTCGGCGTCGTCGATGCGTGCCTGGAGGTCGCCACCGCCGGTGGTGGGCGCGATGCGGCCGTCGAGCTGCGCGCTGCCGCCCGGCAGCGAGAGGGCGAGCTTGCCGCTGGCGGCCTGGTCGGCCACGCGCACCTGCAGCTTGCCGTCGATGCTGGCGCGCATCGCTTCGACGCGCAGCGTGCGCAGGTCGAGCACCTGGTCTTTCCACTGGCCCTGCGCCAGCGCGCGGTCCAGGCCGAAGCCGGGCAGCGCCTTGCTGCCGGCGCCGCCGTTGCCTTCGGCGCGGAGGGCCACGTCGAAGACGAGGGTGTCGGAATCTTCGGCCTGCCGTGCGCTGATCTGCCCGCCGACGGGCGCGCCCGACAGCTCGCTGTACAGCGCGCCGGGCCGCACGCCGCGCACGGTGGCGCGCACCTGCCAGGGCGAGGGCGCGGGGCTCCAGCTGCCTTCGGCGTCGATGCGGCCGCCGCCCGCGCGCACGGTGGCTTCGGGCACGGTCCAGGTCGTGCCGTCGAAGCCGACCTGCGCCTGGACCTGCTCGACCGGCAGCTTCTGTTCGTCCCACGGGCCGGCGACGGCGTTGCGGATGTCGGCCGAGGCCTTCCATGCGGCGGGGCCGGTGGCCGCGTCGGGCGCGAGTTCGACGGTGCCGGTGAGCCGGGTCCGGGGCGCGCCGGGCCAGAGGCTGGCGGCGTCGACGTTGCGCAGGTCGGCCTTGGCGTCGACCACGGGCTGCGGCAACCAGGGCGCGATCTGCGCGCGCAACTGGGCGGCCATGGGCGCTTCGGCGTCGGGCTCGGTGGGCTGCAGGTCGGCGGCGACCTGCAGGCGCGCCTCGGGGCCGGCCAGCGTGCCTTTCACGGAGGCCTTGGCCTGCACTTCGATGTGGCGGTCTTCGGCGAGCGGGGCTTTCACGCGGCCGTCGAGCGTGGCGTCGAGCGCCATCGGCGCGGGGCCCTGCAGCCGCACGCGGGCGCTGTAGTGGCCGTCGGCGATGTCGACGCCTTCGATGTCCAGCGCGTGCTGCGCGCCGAGGTAGCTGTAGCGACCCGCGAGGCCTTTGGCTTCCAGCGCGGGCGGTCCGGCCCAGCGCACCTCGTCGATGCGGAAGGGCACCTCGGCCACTTCGACGGGCAATGCGACCTGCGTGAGCGGCTCGGTCGGCGTGTCGCTGGGCGGGCCGCGGCGTTCGATCGACAGGCTCGCCGCGTGGATCTCGCCGAGCTGCACCTTGCGCTGGAACAGCGGGGCGAGTTGCCAGCCGAGCGTGGCGTCGTTCACCTCGACCGCGAGGCTCTCGCTTTGCCACTTGAGCCAGCCGATGCGCCCGCCGGTGCGCAGCGAGCCGGTCACGTCGCGGCTCTCGAGCGTCTGGCCCGCGGGCAGGCGCTGCGCGGCCTGCGCGAGCGCGAAGGCCAATGATTTGTTCGAGCCGAGCCACCACCAGGTGCCTGCGGCGAGCAGCAGCACGACGAGCAGCAGGCCCACCAGCGTCCAGCCCAGCGCGCGCAGCACGCGACGGGTGCGCGAGCGGGGACGGGGCGTGGCTGTGGCGGGCGTGGACGGCATGAAGCGGGTCAGAAGGTGAAGCCGAGACGGAAGTGCAGGCGGAATTTCTTCGAGTCGACGCCGTAGGCCAGGTCGGCCTGCACCGGGCCGACCGGGCTGCGCCAGCGCGCGCCGACGCCCACGCCGACCTTGGGCTTGAGCTCGCCGGGCTTGTCGGCCACGGCGCCGGCATCCACGAACACCACGCTCTCCCATTCGGTGAGCTTGTCCTTGTAGACGAAGGGGCGCTGCCATTCGAGGCTGGCCACGCCCAGGTAGCGGCCCGCCACGGTCTTGCCGTCGGCGCGCACGGTGCCGATCTGCTTGTAGCTGTAGCCGCGCACGGTGGTGTCGCCGCCGGTGAGGAACATCAACGTGGAGGGGATCTGCGCGCTGTCCTTGGCCGCGACGGCGCCGGCCTCCAGGCGCATCTGCAGCCGGCTGCGGCGCGCACGGGCGTTCTTGTCCTCGGCCGCGCCCAGCGGCAGCACGCCGAGAAAGCGCGCGTAGGTGCGCGTGAAGGGCACCTGCTGGCCGGTGAGCGTGTAGCCCGCAGCCATTTCGAGCGCCAGCCCGTAGCCGCGCGAGGGCGCCGAGTTGTCGTCGAAGTAGCGCCCGGTCCAGCCCCAGTTGGCGGTGACGGCCGAGGCCGAGGGCGGCGCGTCGGTGCCGCGGTTGTGGGCGTAGTCGTACTGCAGGAAGTAGCTGCGGTCGATGTGGTCGCTGGACTTGTTGCGCCCGCCGCGCAGCCGGCCGCTGTCGACCACGTAGCTGCCCGACTGCTCGCTCTTGAGTTCGCCGCCGGCGAACCAGCGCCAGCCGCGGTCGTCGGGCACGGCGTTCCACTCGGTGCCCAGCGACTGGATGTCGTTGTCCAGGGAGAGCCGCGACACCGCGCGCCAGCCGAGCAGCGGCATGCGGTTGTGGGTGTGGTCGATCGACAGGCGCGGGCCGTTGTCGGTGGTGAAGCCCACGCCCATCACCACCTTCTGCAGCGGTGCCTCGCGCAGCTGGGCGATCACGGGCGCGGCCAGCGGCGTGTTGCTGTCGGTGTCGAGCGTGAGGAACACCGAGTCGTAGTAGCCGCTGCTGGCCAGGCGCTGCTGCGCATCGAGCAGCTTCTGCTGGTCGTAGTCGGTGCCGGTGGGCAGGCGCGCGATGCGGCGCGCGGCGTCGGCGTCGTAGCGCTCCACGCCGCGCAGCACCAGCGGGCCGAACTTGTAGGCAGGGCCCGACTGGTAGGTCACGCCGAGGCGGGCCTCGTGGCGGTCGGCGTCGATCTCGGCGCGGCTGATTTCCACGCTCCCGGTGGGAAAGCGTTTGGCCGTGAGGCTGCGCAGCGCGGTGGTCTTGGCGTCGTCCCACGCGCCTTGCGTGAAGGGCTCGCCGGCGCGCAGCGCCCAGCCGGTGCGGATGGCGTCGCGCTGGGCTTCGGCGCTGGGGTCGTTGGCGATCTGGCCGGCGTAGCGGATCTGCACCGTCGACACTTTGGTGCGCTCGCCGGGTGCCACGGTGATGACGACCTCGCGCGGGGCCTCGGTGCTGTCGGGTGTTTCGTTGAGTTCGAGCGTGAGCGTGGGCGTGAAGTAGCCCAGCGTGCCCAGCAGCTCGCGCGCATTGGCCTCGGCCGCGACCATGAGGCGCGAGACCTCGGTCACGCCCAGGTCGTCGAGCTCGCGGTAGCGCTGGATTTCGAGGTGGCGCGCGAGGTAGTCGCGCTCGGTTTCGGGGCCGCGCACGTCGACCGTGAAGGCGTTGCGCCGGCCGTCGGCCTTGGCCTTGTCGTCGTCCTTGGCGGTGTCTCCGTTGCTGTCGCCGCTACGCACCACGCCCGAGGTGGACGCACCCGTGTCTGCCGCCTCTTTTTTAGGCAGCAGGCTGCAGCCTTGCAAAAGCAGGACGCCGGAAAAAAGCAAAGCCGGCCACAACGCCGGCGAAAGAACGGATGCCACCCTGACCATGGGGGCATTCTGACAGCACCCGTGTGGCGGCTGCCCCCCACTTGTGCGGGGCCGCGGGTTACTTGGACAGCATGCGCATCGCCTCTTCGAGGCCGCGCAGCGTGAGCGGGTACATGCGGTTGGACATGAGCTGCTGCATCACCGCGATGCTCTGGCGGTACTGCCACACGCCCTGGGGCTCGGGGTTGATCCAGGCGAACTTGGGGAAGGTGTGCGTGAGGCGCTGGATCCACTCGGCGCCGGCCTCTTCGTTGTTGTATTCGACGCTGCCGCCAGGTTGCAAGATTTCGTAAGGACTCATCGTGGCGTCGCCCACGAAGATGAGTTTGTAGTCCTTGTTGTACTTGCGCAGGATGTCCCAGGTCGCGAACTTCTCGGAGAAGCGGCGCTTGTTGTTCTTCCACATGAAGTCGTAGACGCAGTTGTGGAAGTAATAGAACTCCAGGTGCTTGAACTCGGTCTTCACGGCCGAGAACAGTTCTTCGACGCGCTGGATGTGCTCGTCCATCGTGCCGCCCACGTCCATGAGCAGCAGCACCTTGACGTTGTTGTGGCGCTCGGGCCGCATCTTGATGTCGAGGTAGCCGGCGTTGGCGGCGGTCGAGTGGATGGTGTTGTCCAGGTCCAGCTCTTCCTCGTGGCCTTCGCGCGCGAACTTGCGCAGCCGGCGCAGCGCGACCTTGATGTTGCGCGTGCCCAGTTCCTGCGTGTCGTCGTAGTCCTTGTAGGCGCGCTGGTCCCACACCTTCACGGCACTGCGGTTCTTGCCCGCGCCGCCGATGCGGATGCCCTGCGGGTTGTAGCCGCCGTTGCCGAAGGGCGAGGTGCCGCCGGTGCCGATCCACTTGCTGCCGCCTTCGTGGCGTTCCTTCTGCTCTTCGAAGCGCTTCTTGAGCGTTTCCATGAGCTCGTCCCAGCCCATCTTCTCGATCTTGGCTTTTTCTTCGGCGGTGAACTCGCGCTCCAGCGTCTTCTTGAGCCAGTCGAGCGGCACTTCCTTGGTGAAGTCGGTGAGCATCTCGACGCCCTTGAAGTAGGCGGCGAAGGCGCGGTCGAACTTGTCGTAGTGCTTCTCGTCCTTCACGAGCGCGGTGCGCGAGAGGTAGTAGAAGTCGTCGATGCCGTAGGCACCGTCGGAGTTCGGGCCCACCACGTCGGACTTGAGCGCCTCCAGCAGCGTGAGGTATTCCTTGACCGACACCGGCAGCTTGGCCGAACGCAGCGTGTAGAAGAAGTCGATGAGCATGGGGTGCGCTCCTTGTGTGTCGTCGTCAGTCGCGCGGCTTGTCGAGCAGGTACTGCAGCTGGGCCTTCACCTCGGGCCATTCGCCCGCGCGCAGGCTGTACATGACGGTGTCGCGGATGGTGCCGTCGCGGCGCATCACGTGGCCGCGGATCACGCCGTCTTTCTTCGCGCCCAGCCGCTCGATGGCGCGCTGCGAGGCGAAGTTGAAGTTGTCGGTGCGCCAGCCCACCACGTTGCAGCCCAGCGTGTCGAACGCGTGCGTGAGCATCAGCAGCTTGCAGGTGGTGTTGACGTGGGTGCGCTGGCAGCGCTCGGCGTACCAGGTGTAGCCGATCTCGACGCGCTTCACGCCCGGAAGGATGTCGTGAAAGCTCGTGCTGCCCAGCACGGTGCCGGTGGCTTCGTCGGTCACGGCGAAGGCGAAGCGGTCGGCCGTCTTGAGGGCGGTCTCGATGTAGGCGCGCGTGTCCTGCGGCTCGGGCACGGAGGTGACGCGCAGCTTCCACAGCGCGCCGTCGGCGGCCGCGGCGCGCAGGCCGTCTTCGTGGGTGAGTGCCAGCGGCACCAGCGCGAGGCCGCGGGCCTTCAGCGTGACGGGTTCGACGAACGCCATGTGCAAACTCTCCGTGTCTCCGTGCGGGTCTCGATGGATCTGGGGCTCAGGCGCGCGGGTCGCCGTACTTGTGCACGTACCACGCGCGCGCGGCCTGTGCACCGGCGCCGCCGCCCAGGCCGATCAGCGCAATGCCGACGATCTCGCGCGTGCCGTACTTGCTGTCGGTGCCGAAGGCGTCGAGCCCGAGCAAGAGCCCGATCCCGCGCCCGACCAGCGCGCCCACCACGAACAGCACCGCCTGGGCGATGCCCAGCTTCATCAGCTGCCTGGTGGAATGCGGTTGCCGGCTCATGGCCTAGCGGTTGTTGCGTTGCATGAAGACGAGCTTCTCGAACAGGGTCACGTCCTGCTCGTTCTTGAGCAGCGCGCCGACCAGCGGCGGCACGGCGACCTTGTCGTCCTTGCTCTGCAGGGCTTCGAGCGGAATGTCTTCGGCCACCAGCAGCTTGAGCCAGTCGAGCAGCTCGGAGGTCGAGGGCTTCTTCTTCAGGCCGGGCAGGTTGCGCACGTCGTAGAAGGTCTTCATCGCCGACGTGAGCAGCTCCTGCTTCAGGCCCGGGAAGTGCACGGCGACGATGTGCTTCATCGTCTCGGCATCGGGGAACTTGATGTAGTGGAAGAAGCAGCGGCGCAGGAAGGCGTCGGGCAGTTCCTTCTCGTTGTTCGAGGTGATGAACACCAGCGGACGGTGCTTGGCGCGGATGAGTTCGCGCGTCTCGTAGCAGTAGAACTCCATGCGGTCGATTTCGCGCAGCAGGTCGTTCGGGAATTCGATGTCGGCCTTGTCGATCTCGTCGATCAGCAGCGCGACCGGCTTGTCGGCCGTGAAGGCCTGCCACAGCACGCCCTTGACGATGTAGTTCTGGATGTCCTTGACGCGCTGGCCGCCGTCCACGTCGGCCAGCTGCGAGTCGCGCAGGCGGCTCACGGCGTCGTATTCATACAGGCCCTGTTGCGCCTTGGTGGTCGACTTGATGTGCCACTGCAGCAGCGGCATGTCGAGCGCTTGCGCCACTTCTTCGGCCAGCATGGTCTTGCCGGTGCCGGGCTCGCCCTTGACGAGCAGGGGGCGCTGGAGTGTGATGGCCGCATTGACCGCCAGCATCAGGTCCTGAGTGGCGACGTAGTTGTCTGAGCCCTTGAATTTCATGAGTGGAGCGGAGGCAGGGTGGAGAAAAGAACACACTCGATCTGCATTGCGCAGTCTCTTGTGCAGCCCGCGCGAGGTTCCCGTGGGACCCTTGCATATAATCGAATGTTGATTCGAAAAACTGTATCTCCACGAGATTGTGCGCGCAAAATGAACAAGTTGTTGACCACGATGTTTGCCCTTGCTGTCGCTTGCGTGACGGTCTCGGCCCAAGCCCAACAAGTCACTGGCAAGGCCCAGGACGGAGCCAAGAAGGTCCAGATGTGCGTGGGTTGCCACGGCATCATCGGCTACCAGGCGAGCTTCCCCGAGATCCACAAGGTCCCGATGATCGCGGGCCAGAGCGCCACCTACATCTCGGCCGCGCTCACCGCGTACAAGGGCGGTGACCGCAAGCACCCGACGATGCGCGCCATCGCCGACAGCCTCACCGAACAGGACATCGCCGACCTCTCGGCCTACTACAGCCAGCTGGGCGTGAAGGAAGGCGACGCGCCTGCGGCCACACCGGCCAAGGCCGCGTCCGAGAACGTCCAGGCGCTCATCGCGCGCGACAAGGACAACAGCTGCACCAAGTGCCACGGTGCCAACTTCAACACGCCGAACGACGGCACCGTGCCCAAGCTGGCCGGCCAGCACGCCGACTACCTGTTCGTGGCGCTGAAGTCGTACCGTGTGAAGAACAACCCCCACCTGGGCCGTTCGAACGCCGTGATGGCCGCACAGGTCGAACCCAAGAAGTTCACCAACGCCGAGCTGAAGACGCTGGCCACCTACATCAGCACGCTGCCCGGCGAACTGAAGGTCGTGCCTGAATCGCGCCTGCATCACGCGCCTCAGTAAGCCAGGCCAGTCCGCAAGACTGGTGCTCCAAAGAAAAAGCCCGCTGATGCGGGCTTTTTTTCGTCCGGATTTTCCCGGGGGTCAGACGTCGAAGAAGGCCGTCTCGTCCGCGCCCTGCATGCGGATGTCGAAGCGGTACGTCACCGCACCGCCTTGTTCCACGCGCTCGGCGACCAGCGTGTGGCGGCGTTCGGCCGGCACGCTCTGCAGCACCGCGTCCTTCGCGTTGGCCTCGGCCTCGTCGCTGAAGTACACGCGCGTGAAGGCATGCAGCAGCAGGCCGCGCATGAGCACGATCACGTTGATGTGCGGGGCTTCACCGGGCGTTTCGGCGCCGGGCTTGACGGTGTGGAACACGAAGCGGTTCTGCGCGTCGGTGCCCGTGCCCACGCGGCCGAAGGCGCGAAAGCCCAGGGCGCGTGCCTCGTCGGGCGTCTGCGGGTAGCGGCCTTCGCCGTCGGGCTGGCTGATCTCGACCAGCGCGTCGTTGATCGGGTTGCCGTCGCCGTCGATCACGCGGCCTTCGAGGCGGATGCGCTGGCCGCTGGCGGTGTCCAGCGCCAGCACGGCGTCGAAGGGCTGGTTGAAGTTGTAGCCGTACTGCGTGGCGGTGAGGCCGTACGCGAAGTAGGGGCCCACGGTCTGCGAGGGGGTCTGGCCGAAGTCGGCTTCCTGTGCGGTCATCAATGGCATGGGGAATTCCTTTCAGCGGTTCTCGAACGGCGTTTCATCGGCGCCGCGCAGCACCATGTCGAACTGGTAGCCCAGGGCATAGCCTTCCTCGGTGATGTCGAGGCTGAAGTCGGCAATGAGGCGGTTGCGGTAGCGCTCGGGCGTGCCGGTGACCATCGGGTCGTACTGCAGCAGCGGGTCGCCGGGGAAGTACATCTGCGTCACGAGGCGACTGGCGAAGCTCTGGCCGAACAGCGACAGGTGGATGTGCTGCGGGCGCCAGGCGTTGGGGTGGTTGCCCCAGGGATACGCGCCGGGCTTGATGGTGAGGAAGCGGTAGCGGCCTTCGCTGTCGGTCAGGCAGCGGCCCGCGCCCAGGAAGTTGGGGTCCAGCGGGGCGTCGTGCTGGTCGACCTTGTGCACGTAGCGGCCCGAGGCGTTGGCCTGCCACAGCTCGACCAGCGTGTTGGCCACGGGGCGGCGGCGCTCGTCGAGCACCTGGCCGGTGAGGATCATGCGTTCGCCCAGCGGCTCGCCGTTGACGCGCGCGTTGCGCGTGAGGTCGTGGTCGAACTCGCCGATGCTGTCGTGGCCGTACACCGGTTGCTGCAGCTCGCCGAGCGAGGCCTTCAGCGGAATGAGCGGCTTCTGCGGGCCGCGCTTGCCGGTCGACTTGTAGCCGGGGTAGATGTAGCTGGGATGGGCGTCCCAGTCGCGCGGGGTGAGGGTGGGCTGAACGCCGCGGGTCTTGGTCATGTACGTTGTCTCCTGTCGTGGGACGAATCCGAAGCCCGCACTGTAGAAGTCGCAATCAATGATGTAAATTGAAGATTGTTCCAGTTTCAATAACCAGAAGGCATTGAAAAAGTCTCCCACCGAGCTTCGCCAGGATTTCGTGCGCAACGTGCAGCTGCGGCACCTGCGCGCCTTCGTCGCGGTCGCACAGGAGCGCCACCTCGCGCGCGCGGCCGAGCGGCTGGCGCTGAGCCAGCCGGCGGTGTCCAAGACGCTGTCGGAGCTCGAGGCCGTGGTCGGTACCCGGCTGGTCGAGCGCAGCCAGGCCGGCCGCCGCGGCGTGCAGGGCCTCACGCCGGCCGGCGAACAGCTGCTGGCCCACGCCCTGCGCGTGCTCGAAGCGCTCGACGCCAGCGCCCAGGCCGTGGCGCCGGCCGCGGGCGGGCGCATCGAGCGCCTGCGCATCGGCGCCTTGCCCAGCGTGGCGCCCGCGCTGCTGCCGGTGGCGCTGGCGCGGCTGCGCGAGGGCTGGCCGGCAGTGCAGATCCTGGTGAAGAGCGCGGCCAACGCCGTGCTGCTCGACGAGCTGCGCGCCGGTGAACTCGATCTCGTGGTGGGCCGCATGAGCGATCCGCGCCTCATGGGCGGCCTGAGCTTCGAGCTGCTGCACACCGAGCCGCTGGTGTTCGCCGTGCGCGCCGGCCATCCGCTCGCGCTCAAGCCGGCGCCGGTGCAGGCGGTGCTCGACTATCCGCTGGTGGTGTACGGCGAGGGCACGATCCCGCGCCACAACACGGAGAGCTTTTTGTCGGCGCGCGGCCTGGCGCTGCCGCGCAATGCCCTGCAGACGCTGGACGTGGCGGTGGCGCGCGCACTGGTGGCGGTGTCGGACGCGGTGTGGATCACGCCGCTGGGCGCCGCGCGCAGCGAGCTGGCCGACGGCCGCCTGGTGCGCCTGCCGATCGACACCACCGGCACCGAGGAGCCGGTCGGCCTCCTGCAGCGCAGCGAGGCCGAGCCGTCGCCGCTGCGCGCCGCGATGGCGGGGCTGCTGCGCGAAGCGGCGAAGGCGCAGGGCGCGTTGCCGGCGCGAAAGGGAACCACCCCGCGCGCGACCGGCTGACGATTCGTCAGTCCTTCGTGGCGCGGCGCTGCACGCAGGCCACGTAGCCATCGCCATCGGGCGGGCGCCCGGCGCGCTGGCTCTCCCACATCATCTGACCGAGGCAATCCATCGCCTCGTGGTGCGCATGCAGCAGCGAGCCGCGGCGCGCGGCCAGCAGCTCGACGGCCTGGCGGATGCCGCGCGGTTGGTCGATGGAGCACTGCTCGCTGATCGACAGGTGCATCGACAGATGCAGGAACGGGTTCTCGCGGCCGTTCGATCCGTCGTAGACCCGCGCCACGGCCGCGTCGGCGTCGAGCAGGTCCTCGTGGTACTCGGGGTGCTCGTCGATCCAGCCGGCCGCGATGGTCTCCAGCGGCTCCATCGGCAGGCCCTGCCGGTGCTTGGCGTACACGTCGCAGAAGAAGCGGCGCACGTCTTCCTGGGAGGGATTGAACATATATAGAAGAGAGAAGAAGAGAAGAGAAAAAGCGGGTGGCGCGGCGCGGGCGCCAGGGCTGTGGAAAGTGCGCGCAACACGCCCGGCGTTCCGGGTACGAGGCGTTACATCGTTACGTAACGAATCGCGAATTGACTTCCTTACGGGCTGTTTCGGAGGTCGGTGCGTTGCGCGGTTTTCAGAAAAATATCCATACAAATCAATCACTTGAGGCGCCGATGGCGCGGCGTTGGCACGGCGGCGGAAAAGCGGCACGCAAGTTGCCCCTGTAGATGCATCTTTTGTCACAGAGGCTGCCATGACCGCTCCACAAGCATCGACCGTTTCGACCGAAGGGCTCGCCGCCACTGGCGCGCCCGTGGTTCTCGCCCAAGCCACCGTCACGCCGCTCGGCACGCCGGGCATCAGCGCCGGCGCCTCCGCCGCGCCTGCGGCCGTGGCGTCGCCCAGCGTGGGCACATTGTCCAATGCTACGCCCGGCGTTGCAGTGATGCGCGAGGGTGTCCGCATTCCGGTGGACGGCAATCAGACCCTGATGGCCGGCGACCGCGTGATCGTGCCGGACGGCGGCCAGGCCAACGTGCTGTTCCCCGGATCGGCCTCCAACAAGGCGCCGCTGGCCGGCGTCTTCACCGGCGGCACCGATGCGACCATCGGCTCGACCAAGCTGCCCGGCGGCCTCGAACAAGTGAATGTGGACGTCGCCTCGGGCGACCTGCAGGTGACCCCGCCGGACAGCGACGCCGATGCGGCCGCCCTGGCAGTGACCAAGAAGACCGCGGCCGGCAGCGGCATCGGCCTCGGTGAATTCGCGCTGGGCGCCCTGGGCGCCGCGGCGCTGGGTGCGGCACTGAGCGGCGGTGGCGGCGACGGTGGCACCACCGGCTTCCCGCTGTTCGTGGGCGGCCCGGGCGGTGAGTCCGATGCGGACGCTGATTCGGATTCCGACTCGGACTCGGACTCGGACTCTGACAGCGACTCGGATTCGGACAGCGACTCTGACTCTGACTCGGATTCGGATTCGGATTCGGATTCGGATAGCGACTCGGATTCCGATTCGGACTCGGACAGCGATTCGGACTCTGACTCTGACTCCGACTCGGACAGCGACTCCGACAGCGATAGCGATAGCGATAGCGACTCGGATTCGGATTCGGACAGCGACTCTGATTCGGACTCTGACTCGGATTCGGACAGCGACTCCGACTCGGACAGCGACTCGGATTCAGACTCTGACTCGGACAGCGACTCTGATTCGGACTCGGATAGCGACTCCGACTCTGACTCCGACTCCGACTCGGACAGCGATTCCGACTCCGACGCAGACGCCGACCACCTCCTCGACCCAGCCGACGGCATCGTGGGTGGCGTGGTCGACGGCCTGGATGACGCGCTCGGCCTTGGTGGCTCGCTGACCCCGGTGGCCGGGGTGGTGGATGACCTGACCGACGTCGTCGACGACGTGCTCGCTCCGTTGCTCGGCGAAGAGTTCCAGGCCAACAACCCGAACCAGCTCGACCCGATCGACGACACCGTCGGCAGCATCACCGACCTGCTCGGCGAAGCGCTCAGCCCGGTGCTCGATCCGCTGCTCGGTGCCGGCGCCGCCGGTGCCATCCTGGACGGCCTGCTCGGCCAGGTCGACTACGTGACCGACGCGCTCAACAACGGGCTCGAGAACCTCGTCGGCGACAACGGCATCGTCAGCGGCCTCACCGACGCCCTCGGCCTGGGCGGTGTCACCGACCAGCTGCTGGGCGACGACGGCGCGCTCGGCGGCCTGCTCGAGAACGTGCTCGGCGAAGGCAGCCTCGTGGCCGGCGTGCTGGCCGAAGACGGCCTGGTCGGTGGCCTGCTGGCACCGGACGGCCTGGTCGGCGGCCTGCTGGGTGAAGACACCGCCGTCGGCGGCCTGATCGACACCGTGCTCGGCGAAGACGGCCTGGTCGGCGGCCTGCTCGGCGACGGCGCCGTCGGCAACCTGACCGGCGGCCTGCTCGGCGCGGACGGCCTGCTGGGCGGTCTGCTCGGCGACGACGGCGCAATCGGCGGCCTGCTGGGCGACAACGGCCTCGTGGGCGGCCTGCTCGGCGGCGACGGCGCACTGGCCGGCCTGGCTGGCTCGGAAGGCCTCACCGGCGAACTGCTCGGCCAGGGCGGCCTCATCGACAACCTGCTTGGCCAGGACGGCGCGATCTCCGGCCTGCTCGCCGACAGCCCGCTGGGCGGCCTGCTCGGCGGCGACGACGGTCTGCTGGGCGGCCTGCTCGGCGGTGTCATCGGCGAAGGCGGCCCCATCGGCGGCCTGCTCGGCAACGACGGCCTCGTCGGCGGCCTGCTGAGCGACGACGGCTTGCTGGGCGGTGTGCTCGGCAGCGACGGCCCGTTGGGCGGCCTGCTGGGTGACGACGGCCTGGTCGGTGGCCTGCTCGGCGATGCCGGCCCCATCGGCGGCCTGCTCGGCGGCGACGGCGTGCTGGGCGGCGTGCTCGGCGACAACGGCCTGGTCGGCGGTCTGCTCGGCGGCACCGGCCCCATTGGCGGCCTGCTCGGTGACGACGGCCTGCTCGGCGGCCTGCTGGGCGACAACGGCCCGCTGGGTGGCCTGCTCGGCGGCGACGGTGTCGGCGGCCTGCTCGGACCGGACGGCGTGGTCGGTGGCCTGCTGGGCGAAGACGGCCCCGTGGGCGGCCTGCTCGGTGAAGAAGGCCTCGTCGGCGGTCTGCTGGGCGGCGTGCTCGGCGGCATCGGCGGTGGCGGCACCCCCGGCACCGGCGCGGCCCTGCTCGACCCGGCCGACAGCGTGGTGGCCGGGCTGGTGAACGGCCTGAACAACGGCGTGCTCGGCGACCTCGGCCTGGGCGACGTGCTGGCCCCGGTCTCGCAACTGACCGACAGCCTGACCGACACGGTCGACGGCCTGCTGGCCCCGGTGCTCGGTTCCAGCTTCACGCCGAACGACCCGAACGTGCTCGACCCGGCCGACAGCCTCGTCGACGACGTGACGGACGGCGTGGGTGGCCTGGTCAGCCCGGTGGTCGACCAGCTGCTCGGCGCCGGCGCAACGAACGGCCTGCTGAACGCGGTCGACACGCAGGTCGACTTCGTGACCGACGGCGTGGCCAACCTGATCGGCGGCGATGGCCTGCTGGGTGGCGTGCTGGGTGGCGACGGCGGCCTGCTGGGCGGTGTCCTCGGCGGCGACGGTGGTCTGCTCGGCGGCGTGCTGGGTGATGACGGCCTGCTGGGCGGCTTGCTCGGCGGTGAAGGCGGTCTGCTCGGTGGCGTGCTCGGCGACGACGGCCTCCTGGGCGGCGTCCTCGGCGGTGACGGTGGTCTGCTCGGCGGTGTGCTGGGTGACGACGGCCTTCTGGGTGGCGTGCTCGGTGGCGACGGCGGCCTGCTCGGCGGCATCCTCGGCGACGACGGCCTTCTGGGTGGTGTCCTCGGCGGCGACGGTGGTCTGCTCGGCGGTGTGCTGGGTGATGACGGCCTCCTGGGCGGCGTCCTCGGTGGCGACGGCGGCTTGCTCGGCGGCATCCTCGGCGACGACGGCCTGCTCGGCGGTGTCCTCGGTGGCGTGACCGGTGGCGACGCTGGCGGCCTGCTCGACGGCATCCTCGGCGACGACGGCCTGCTCGGTGGTGTCCTCGGCGGCGTGACCGGTGGCGACGCTGGTGGCCTGCTCGACGGCGTGCTGGGTGACGACGGCCTGCTCGGTGGTGTCCTCGGCGGTGACGGCGGCCTCCTGGGCGGCGTGCTCGGCGGCGGCGAAGGCGGTCTGCTCGGCGGCGTCCTCGGTGACGACGGCCTGGTCGGCAGCCTGCTCGGTGCGGACGGTCTCGTGGGCGGCCTGCTCGGCGGCCTGACGGGTGGTGCTGAACCGGTGGCCGGCATCCTGGAACCGGTGACGAGCATCCTCGACGGCTCGGCCGGCTCGGTGGTCTCGACGGTGGTCGAAACCGTGACCAACGCAGTCGAACCGGTGACCGACATCCTCGCCGGCACGCCGGCAGCTCCGGTGGCCGCGGTCGTGACCGGTGTGCTGGACACCGTCGAACACACGGTGGCCCCGGTGCTCGACAACGTGCTCACCCCGATCACCAGCCTGCTCGACCAGAGCCCGGCCGGCGGTGCCCTGGCACCCGTGACGAACATCCTGCACGGCCTGCTGGGCTGATCCAAGGACACGAAGAAGGAGGAAGGGAAACCTCGATAGCAAGCAGACAGGGACGGGCCGTCAGCGGCCCGTCCCGCGAAAGGACCGTCATGAACAAGAATTTCCGGATACTGGCCCTCGTGGCAATGGGCGCAAGCCTCGCGGCCTGCGGTGTGCCTCCCAAGGGCGGTCGCGACGACGCGACCTACTACTACTCCAACAAGAGCGTGCGCGAAGTGCCCAAGGTGGAGCCGGCACCCCCGCCGCCGCCGCCGAACACACCGGCCAAGATCGTCTACTTCGACTTCGACCGATACGACGTCAGGACGGGCGACCGCAGCATCGTCGAGGCGCACGCGGGCTACATGCGCAACCGGCCGGCGAGCCGGGTCGTGATCGAAGGCCACACCGACCTGCGCGGCGGCCGCGAGTACAACCTCGCGCTCGGCCAGCGCCGCGCCGAGGCCGTGCAACGCATGCTCACGCAGATGGGCGTGCCGGGCGAACGCATCGAAGCCGTCAGCTGGGGCATTGAAAAGCCCGCATCGCTTGCCACCACCGAGGAGGGCCATCAGCTCAATCGTCGCGCCGAGTTCAGCTACCGCTGAATCGGGAGCACGCGATGATTTCACGGGCGGTTTCCGGTCCGCGATCACGTCATTCAAGCGAGAGCAGATGACGGACGCGACCGGCCTTCGCCCGCATTCGACCGGGGCCGAATGATGTCCTTCTCAGACCAGCTCCACGCCTGCCACGAGCGCCTGGTGTCCGTGTGCGCGGCGTTGCCTGCCCCGTACCCGGCCTTCACGCTCTTCTTCTCGGTGAGCGACGGCTCCCAGCGTGCGCACGTCGTGCATGCGCGGGCCGACGACTTCGAGACCGCCTGGCGCGAAGGCGCCGACCTCGTCGAGCGATGGGTGCGCGAGCGCGGCATCGTCTCGCCCTGGCTGCGCATCGACTGGGTCGAGGGCGCCAGTCCCATGGACTGGACGCAGTTCAAGACCCAGCTCACCGCGGTCAAGCGCAACTACTTCCGGCTCGGCCTGGCCTTCGACCAGGACTTCGGCTTCGCCTTCACTGAGCAGGAACTCAACGCCAACGCCATGCTGTGCGGCGATTCGACCATCGCGCATTCGGTGGTGAACGTGCGCAACTTCGACGTCTATGCGCAGGCCCGCTTCGAGCGCACGCTGCCGCTGGAAGAGTCGTCCGAGCGCACCGTGTACCTGCTGGCCACGGTGGGCGTGTTCTGCCAGCCCGACGGCGTGGTGCACAAGCTCGTGGGCACGGGGCTCGACGCGGGCCGCCGGCAGCTGCCGGCGCTCAACCCGCAGTCGGTGCTCGAGCTGGTGCGCAGCGGCTCGTCGTACCTGGCGCGCCAGATGCAGAGCGACGGCCTGTTCGTGTACGGCTACTTCCCGTGCTTCGACCGCCGCATCCCGACCTACGACGCGATGCGCCACGCGGGCACCGTGCACGCCATGCTCGAGGCCTGGGAGCTCACGCGCGACGACACGCTGCGCGCGGCCATCGACCGCGCCATCGACCACCTCACCGACGCGCTGATCCGCGACTACACGCTGCCCGACGGCCGCGAGGTGGCCTACCTCGTCGACACCGGCGGCGAGATCCGCCTGGGCGGCAATGCGGCCTGCGTGCGCATGTTCGTGCGCTACTGCGAGCTGATGGAAACGCGCCACTGGCTGCCGCTGCTGGAGAAACTCGCGCTGGGCATCGTGGCGCTGCAGGACCCGGCCAGCGGGCGCTTCGACCACGTGCTGCACGCGGCCGACCTGTCGCTCAAGCAGGCCTCGCGCGTCATCTTCTACGACGGCGAGGCGGCCTTCGGCCTCATGCGCCTGTACGGCCTCACGCGCGATCCGCGCTGGCTGGCCGCGGTCGAGAAGGCCTTCGACCACTTCATTGCCAGCCAGCACTGGCAGTCGCACGACCACTGGCTCAGCGGCTGCGTGAACGAGCTCACGCAGTGGAGCCCGCAGGAGCGCTATTTCCGCTTCGGGCTGCAGAACGTGGCGGGCTACCTGGACTTCGTGCTCGACCGCAAGACCACCTTTCCCACGCTGCTCAGCCTCATGCTGGCGGCGCAGCAGATGCTGCAGCGGCTGGAGAGCATGCCCGCCATGCGGCACCTGCTCGACGAGCTGGACACCGAGAAGTTCTACCGCGCGCTCGACTACCGCGCGCACTACCTGCTCAACGGTTTCTTCTGGCCCGAGATGGCGATGTACTTCCGCCGGCCGTCCACGGTCGTCGGCGCTTTCTTCGTGCGGCACCACTCGTTCCGCGTGCGCATCGACGACGTCGAGCAGTACGTGACCGGCTTCGCGGCCTACCACCGCTACCTGCTCGACCGGCGCAGCCAACCCGGCGGCGCGGGTCCTGGCGGCGGCGGTGGTGGCGGCGTGCGCGACGACGGCGCGGTCTGGACCGCCAGCGAGATGGCCCGCGTCACCGGCGGCGAGTGGGTGGTCAAGCCCGAGGACGGCTGGCGCGCCACCGGCGTGACCCAGCGCACCTTCATGCGCAAGGGCCGCGTCGTGTTCGAACACCAGGCCCGGCCCTCGAAGACGCCGCTGGCCGCTGTCACGCTCAAGGGCGTGCTGCAGCCGGCCGCGGCCGTGCTGTGCACCGACCCCAAGCCGCACCTGGACAAGCGCGTGCCCGTGCTGCAGGTGGCCAACGTGCTGCAGGCCGTGCTCGAGTTGGGCGACCACGCGCGCACCGAGTTCACCGGCCGCGTGTGCGGCGTGCTCGGCAGCGGCGCGGGCAGCAGCACCGTGGCCGCCATGCTGGCCGGCGCGCTCACCGTGTGGGGCGAGGTGGCGCAGCCCGAAGGCAACATCAGCCTGCCGTCGGGCATCGCGTGGAACCTCACCTGCATGCCGCGCCATGCCGCCTACTGGGTGCTCGAGATGGGGACCTCGCACATGCCGGCCTCGGCGCAGCTGATGCGGCCCTCGCTCATCGTGGTGACGGGGCTGTCGGCCGCGTCGCAGAAGCACCGCGGCCCGTCGGAGGCCGCCGCGCGGCTGGACTGCCGCATGTTCCAGGCCATGGCCGCGGGCGATCGCGTGGTGCTCAACCGCGACATGCCCGAGTTCGCCACCTTCGCCGAAGCCGCGATGGCGCACCAGCTGCAGATCGTGACCTACGGCGAGCACAAGGACGCCGACGTGCGCCTGCTCGCCTTCGACCACGGCGAGGTGCAGGCCGAGGTGGCCGGCGAGCCTTTCCAGCTGCGCCTGAATGCGCCGGGCCGCCACATGGGCGCCAGCGCCGTGGCCGCGCTGGCCGCGCTGCAGGCACTGCGCCTGCCACTGGCCGCCGCCGTCGAACCCTTTGCGCACTTCGAGCCGCCGGGCGGACGCGGTGCGCTGCACACCATTCACATCGGCGGCGGGAGCTTCAAGCTGATCGATGAAACCTACGACGCCAACCCGAGTTCGATGCGGGCGGCGCTTGAGTTGCTGTCACAAGCCCCCTGCGAGCCTGCGCGCCGGGTGGCCATCCTGGGCGACATGCAGGAGCTGGGGCCCGCGGCGCAACGCCATCACCTCGATCTGGAGGCCGAGTTGCTGGCGTCGCAACCTGACCGCGTGCTCCTGTGCGGACCTTTGATGCGGGCGCTTCACACGCGCATCCGCACCAAGGTCCGCTCCCATTGGTTTGTCGATGTGTCCGACCTCTCCACCGCACTCGGCGGGCTGCTGCAACCAGGCGACTGGGTGCTGGCCAAAAGCTCCGCCGGTGTCGGTCTTTCCCGGCTGGCCCGGGTCCTGAAAGCACTGCCATGAGATGGAACGCATTGGTCCACATCCCCTATGAATCCGAACGCGAGGTACCCCCGCGGCGCTGGTGGCTGGGCTGGCTGCAGCTGCTGTTCGCCTGGGTGCTGCTGATGCTGCTGTGCGCCAACATCGCCCTCGTTTTTGCCGAAGGCCTGCCGGGCTCGTCCGGCCGCACCGCGAGCCACAGCCATGCCCACAAAACGATGAATTGCACGCTCAGGGAAAACGCCGCGCCGCAAGGAACGCGCGGTACGGAAACGACCGGTCCGGCGCAGGTTCGCGCACACCGATGCTGAGAGGCATCAGAGGCGAATTTTTGCCTTGTAACAGACGGGTAACAGTTGATAATGATGCAGGCGTCGTTGCCCGACGGATCGGTCTTTTTCCATGATCAAGTTCCTCTTGCCCAGCCAGCTGGTTGCCGACAGGCCGGAAGTCCCCGGCGCCAGTCCGTATGCCAGTGCGCTGAACGATGCGTTTCGCGCGGCCTACCCGCTCGTCAAGAGCGCTGCTTGGCTGTCGCTGCCCATCAGCCTGTTCGGGCTGCTGCCTTCGATCTTCCTGCTGCAGGTGTATGACCGCGTGCTCTCGCGCAGCGGCGTCTCCACGCTCGCCGCGCTGGTGAGCGGCATCCTGTTCTTCCTGTGCATCGAGTTCTGGCTGCGCACGCGCCGCTCGCGCCTGCTGCGCAACGCGGGCGCCACCGTCGACCACGGCGTGTCGGGCGCGCTGCTGCACTCCATGCTCGGGCGCCCGCTGCGTGCGCTCGAGGCGCGGCCGGCCTCGTCCTGGCAGCTGTTCTTTCGCGACGTGGGCGCGGTGCGCGGCACCGTCACCGGCGGACTCGCGCAATCGATCTTCGACCTGCCGATGGCGATCTTCGCGCTGATCGTGATCGGCATCGTCGCGCTGCCGGTGCTGCCCGTGGTGGCGGCCTTCCTGGCCATCATGGCGTTCCTGGCCTGGTGGTGGGCTGACGAAGTGCGCGCCGGCCGCGTCGAAGAAGTGCTGCGCGGGCGCGGCCTGGATCGCATCACCTCCGAGATCTGCCATGCGCGCGAGACGCTCAAGGCGCAGTCGAACGACGGCCCGACCATCGAGGTCTGGCAGCAGACCTACAACGCTTGGCTCAGCGAGAGCTTCGGCAAGAACGGCCAGATCGAAACCGCGCGCGACGGCACCACCGTGTTGCTCACCGTGTTCTCGGTGATCGTCGTCACCGTCGGCGCCATCGCCGTCATGCAGCAGTGGATGACGGTGGGCGGCCTCGTCGCCTCCAACATGCTCGCGCTGAAGGCGCTGCAGCCGGTGGCCGGGCTGGTGTCGAACTGGCGCGCGCTGGCCACCGCCAAGGAAGCCGCCAAGCGCCTCGAAACCGTGCTCGGCGAGCCGGTCGAGAAGGCGCCCACCGGCATGGCGCTGCCGCAGCCGCTGGGCCGCGTCACGCTGAAAGACGTGAGCTTCAGCTTCACCGAAGACGCACCGCAGCCCGTGCTCGAAAACGTCGACCTGGACATCGGCCCCGGCGGCCTGCACGTGATCGTCGGGCGCAACGGCGCGGGCAAGTCGACGCTGGTGAAGCTGCTGTCGGGCCTGTACACGCCCACGCACGGCGTGGTGAGCATCGGCGAGTACGACCTGTCGCAGTTCGGCCGCGAAGAGCTGTCGCGCTGGATCAGCTACCTCTCGCAGGAGGTGTACTGGTTCGGCGGCCCGCTGGTCGACACCATGCGCCGCGGCGCGCCGGGCCAGAGCGACGAGCAGATCGTCGCGGCCTGCAAGCTCTCGGGCGCGCACGACTTCATCTCGCGCCTGCCCGACGGCTACCGCACCGTGGTGGGCGAGGGCGGCACCGGCTTCTCGGTGGGCGAGCGGCGCAAGCTCGCGCTGGCCATGAGCTTCCTGCGCAAGCCCTCGGTGCTGGTGCTCGACGAGCCCAGCAACGACCTCGACTTTCAAAGCGAGCGCAACCTGCTCGCGACCATGCTCGCGGTGGCCAAGGTGCGCACCGTGGTCGTGGTCACGCACTCGCTGCGCATCGTGTCGGCGGCCTCCGCCGTCTATCACGTCACCGGCCAGGGCAATGTGGAAATCGGCTCCGCCGCCGTCATGGTGCCCAAGCTCTTCGGCGTGAAGAAGCCGCTGGTGGCGCTGGGCGACAGCACCGACGACGGCAGCGGCAGCAGCAACAGCAATGCAGGCGTCCCGGCCGCCTCGCGCTCGATGGCGTGAGCAAGCAGGCCACGCGATGCGTGATTCGTGGTTGCCACGGATCGACCGACTGACAGACAGAGACAGGGGAACGGGATTTTGAAACCAGACTTGCCGCAGGTGCTTCAGGGCGAGAGCGAGAAACAGGCGGCGCAGACCACGCCGCAAGGCCGGCGGCGCCAGTGGATCATCGGCGGCGCGGTCGCGGTGCTGGCGGTTGTGGGGCTCGGCTTTCCGATGGAAACCGTCGTCGTCGCACCGGGCCGCGTGATCCCCTCCGACCGCGTGAAGTCGATCCAGCATCTGGAAGGCGGCATCGTCAGCAACGTGCTCGTGAAAGAAGGCGACAAGGTCAAGCAGGGCCAGTCGCTGGTCGAGATCGACCTGGGCGGCAGCGGCCTGAACTTCGAGGAGCTCACCGCGCGATACGCCGCCACGCAGGCCACGCGCGTGCGACTCATTGCCGAGAGCCGTGGCCAACCGCTCAAGCGCGATTCGTTCGATGCCGACATCGACGAAGCCGTGCTCGAAGGCGAGGTCGGTGCCTACCAGGCGCGCGCGCTCGAACAGCGCGGCGTCATGGCCGGCGCCGTGTCGGGCCTGGAGCAGGCGCGCAGCAAGCAGCTCGAACAGCAGGCCAAGGCCAAGGGCCTGAACGATCGGCTCGCGCTGATGCAGAAAGAGCAGGAGATCTCCGAACAACTGCTCAGCGAAAAACTCGTCGGCCAGGTCGAGGTGCTCGAGAAGCGCCGCCAGGCCGAAGGCGTGCGCAGCGAACTCGCCGTGGCGCGCCAGGGCGTGATCTCGGCGCAGGCCGCCATCACCGAGGCGCAGGCCAAGATGGCCGAGGCCGAGGGCCGCTTTCGCCGCCGCGCATCGGACGAACTGGCCACCGTCGAGCGCCAGTTCGCCAGCCTGAGCGAAGACCTCGCGCGCGCCCGCACCCAGCGCTCGCGCACGGTGGTGAAGGCGCCGGCCGACGGCATCGTGAAGGGCCTGCGCAGCTCCAGCGCCGGCTGGGTCGTGAAGCCCGGCGAATCCATCCTGGAGGTGGTGCCTGACGAGGACGAGATCATGGTCGAGGCGCGCCTCAACCCGAACGACCGCGGCTTTGTCGAAGTGGGGCAGGAGGCGCGCGTGAAGATCACCGCCTACGACTACCTGCGCTACGGCGCCGTCGACGGCAAGGTCAAGCTTGTGGCGGCCGACGCCGACCGCGACGCCGCCATTGCCAGCGGCGCGCCGTACTACCGCCTGCTCATCAGCATGTCGCAGTCGCACGTGGGACGGCCGGAGAACCGCATCACCGCCGGCATGGAGTCCGAAGTCGACCTGCGCGTGGGGACCGATCCGTTCATCTGGTACATCCTGCGGCCTGTGCTCAAACTGCGGCGCGAAGCCTTCCGCGAACCATGAGCAAGCCCGTGTTGCCGGGCCGGCGCGCGCGCATCGCCCCGGGTGTGCTCTGCGCGACCTTGTGCGTCAGCATGGCGCTGCCGCCCACCGCGTATGCCCAACCGTCGCCGGAGCAGGAGGGGCCGCCTGCAGCGCTGGCACTGTCGCGCCGCCTGTCTCCGCCGTCCCTCGGCGCCGCGAGCTATGCGCAGCGCGTGAAGCAGGCGCTCATCGCGCTGTCGCAGGAATACCCCGAAGTGCTGACCGCGCAGGCCGCGGCCAACACCAGCAGCTTCGGCGTCGACGCGGCCCGCATGGCGCGCTACCCGCGCTTCAAGGTCGGCACGTCGTCGGGCACCTACAGCAGCGGTGCCAAAGATGCGAAGAGCGAGAACTACACCGTGCTCACCGCCGAAGCGCGCGTGAGCCTGATCGATGGCGGCGCCATGAGCGCGGCGCAGCGCGCTGCCGAATTCGGTAACCAGGCCGATGACGAAGCCGTGGTCACGACCTCGCAGAAAGTGGTGCTCGACGCGCTCACCGCCTACCTGCAGGTGCAGCGTTTCGACCTGAAAAAGCAGATCGCGCACCGCGCCACCGAAGTTGTGGCCGACCTGTCGAAGGCCGAGGCACGCCGCGTGGCGCTCGGCGTGAGCGGCGACAACGACCTCAACATGGCCGCCTCGCGCCGCGCCCTCGTCGCCGCGCGCGAGTCCGACTTCGAGGCCCAGCGCGACGAGGCGCTGGCCAAGTTCCGCAACTACTTCAAGTTCTCGCCCGCGCCCGAATCGTTGCCCGTGCTCGCCGCGCCGGCGCACTGGCGCATCGGCTCGCAGGAAGAAGCGCTGCGCCGCGCCGAAGCACGCAGCACCGAACTGGCCGAAGCCCAGGGCCGCGTGGCGCGTGCGCGCGCGCTGGTCGACCAGACCGAAGCCAGCCTGTACCCCACGCTCGACGCCGTCGTCGTGAAGAGCAAGGACCCGCGCGGCGTGTCGCCGCAAGACCCGACGCGCGCGGCGTTCGAATTGAACTGGAACTTCGGCAACGGCTTCGACCGCCAGCTCAAGCTCAAGGGCGCCCTGGCCGAAGTGGCGAACCAGGAGGCCAAGATGGAGGGCGTGAAGCTCAACCTGATGGAGCTCACCGCATCGTCATGGTCTCGCACCGTGGCCGGCCGCGAACGCGAGCGCCAGTTGATGGAAGCCGTCAGCACCTCGGGCCAGGCCTTCCGCGGCCGCCGCCGCCTCATGGAATTCGGCCGCGAGACCTTGCCCCAGGTGCTCGACGCGCAGCTCGACTACTACACCCTGCTGTTCGACTACATCGACGGCGTCTTCGACCTGCGCATTTCGGAACTGCGCCTGGCGCGCACTACTGGCGAACTGCGCATCGACCCCATCGGCGCCAACAACTGGATCGACCGCATCTTCGGCCCCCCGAGCCGGAACGTTCTGACCGAAGACGGCCTGCTGGGCGCGCTGTGCATCTCGAGCAACACGACCTGCGCGAGCGAACCGTTGGTCGACCGCGCGCCGGGCGCATCGATTGCGAACCCGCCGCTGCGCCGGTCAACGCGCCTCGGAACCAACTAGCCGACGAGGCAAGCGCAGCGAAGCCCCTTCGCGAAACACCACGGAACCGGCTTTGCCGGGCCGTAGGTGTTGCCCCCGGTAGGGGGAAGGAGAAGCGGACACGAAGTGCCGCGCAGCCTGGGGGCGAGCTAAGTCTCTTCGGGGATGCCGGGCTCGCCGTCGAGGATCTGGTACTTGCGCATCTTTTCCCACAGCACCTTGCGGCTGATGCCCAGGTGCTGCGCCGTGTCCTGGCGCTTCCAGTCGTTGATCTCGAGCGCCGCGATGATGCGATTGCGCTCGCTGCTGTTCCAGCCTTTGCGGTCGCCGTTCGCATCGAGCGGGACCCCCGTGCCGTTGCGGTCGGTGGCCAGCGCAGCGGGCGCCGGCGTGCCGCGCGTGAGCGCGATCGCGCGCTGGATCAGGTTCTGGTCCCAGCTGTGCAACTGCCGCGCGATCACGCCCACGCGCTCCGCGAGGTTGCGCAGCTGCCGCACGTTGCCGGGAAAGTAGGTTTCGGCCACCGCATCGCTGAGCCAGTGCGGCGTTTCGCCCAAGGCCTCGAGCTCGTCGCCGAGCACGTTCGACAGCAGCGCCTTGAAGATCGCGATCTTGTCGATCTCGCCGCGCTCCTCGAGGCTCGGCACATGCAGCTCGATCACCGCAAGCCGGTAGAACAGGTCGGCCCGAAACTCGCCGCTCGCCACCATCTCGCGCAGGTTGCGGTTCGTCGCCGCCACGAGCCGGAAGTCGACACGGATCGGCGACGTTGCACCCAGCCGCGTGACCGCGCTGTCTTCGAGCACGCGCAGCAGCTTCACCTGCTGATAGCGAGGCAAGTCACCGATCTCGTCGAGAAACAACGTGCCCCCCGTGGCCTGCTCGAAGTACCCGCGGTGCGCATGCACGGCACCGGTGAACGAGCCCTTCGTGTGGCCGAAGAACAGCGACTCGAACAGCCCGTCGGGAATCGCACCGCAGTTCACCGCCACGAACGCGCCCTTACCGTACTGCTGGTGCCCGATGTGAAGCTGTTGCGCGATGCGCTCCTTGCCCACACCGGTCTCGCCGCGCACCAGCACCGGATGGTTGCAGTCCGCAAAGGCGCCCACTTCGGCGAGCAGCCCTTTCATCGCATCGGAATGCGCCACCAGCACGTCGGGCGCCTGCGGCGCGACATCGCGCGCACGCAGCTGGCGCACCAGCTTGGCCACCATCGTGCGCAGCTCGGCGCAGGTGAAGTCGTAAGGCAGGACGTGCAGGTACTCGGGTGGATACGTGCGCGAATCGCGCTCGCGCGAGGCGGCGGCGACCCAGATCACGGGCATGCCTTGCAGCAGCTCCGTGGCATGAGGAAGCCCGCCGCCATCGATCACGGTGACGCTGATGATCGCGACGGAAGGACGCAGTGCGACACCGCGGTCCTGCTGAGGAGGCGGCAGGCCATCGGCCCGGATGACTTCCACGTCGAAGCTCGCCATGCACCGCGCAATGCGGTCGAGGATGTCGGCTTTGCCTTCCCAGACAAAGAGGTCGAGTTCGTCGAAGCTAGGGGCGGTCATGTATCAAGAAAACACAGAAGATCTCTAGTAAACAAGCTTCGAGTCACCGCATGTGAGGGACTGGTGATGGACATCGCTGTAGCCCAATTGCACGCCGAGAAGGCCAAGCAACGGTTGAATGACAAGGTCGAGAAGCCCGAGAAGCGGCGTAATCACCGCGGTGTTGAGCGTAGCTAGCAAGCTTTTTAGTTCGGTCGTAGGTAAGCAAAATATGGAGAGAAGACAGGCCTTCAGACTTAAGCCGTTCGTCAACCCCCCTACGGCGGTCGAAAGCACGGCCCCCACTCCATTGGAGGTACTGCGCTGGATGTCGTCTTCATTGCCGATGACGCCATCGAAGTGCATTGGCACAGAGTTCTGAAGCGGTACCGTGGCTGGAAGAGGAACCGTTGCCTTAACTTCAAGAATAGGAATGGTTAGGACTGAGACCTTACTAATCGTCGCAGGCGCTGAGCAATTTGGGGGAGTCTCTAAGTTGGTCATCTGAGTGTCCATTTCGTCCGCAATGCAGACACTGACGACACCAGGTTGAGAAGCGATGCTGACCTGTGAGTCCTTGCGAGGGTTGTTGCATTGAATTTCGGTCAGCCAGGCTTGTCCAGGGGCCACTTCGACATAAAGGGGGAGGTGAATCAATTTAATGTCTGTAAGGAGGCCGACAAGAGGGATCTTGCTGGTATCGAGAACTCTTGCATCGAGAAACAATCTGATGGCTGCAGAATGCGCCTGGGTTTTCCATTTTCCCTTGCTGTCTTTGCCCGCTTGCCCTATGGCGATGGAAGGTGGTTCGACGACAACCAGTTGTACATCTACCTTCGCGAGTGCGCCGAGATCGATCCCCGTATCAAGTTTGGCCACATTCGTTCCATTGGCGATCTGTGCCGTGACCATCAATAGTTCCAGAACATTGACGCTCGCGTCTGCCGCTCCTTCAAGAGAGGGGGTCGTCACTTTGATCAAGTCGCCAATTTTAATTTCTGCTGACCGTACATTCGCCAAAAGGATTCCGTTAAGAGCTTCTACTGCAGCAGTATTGGTTGTGCCAAGCGCCTTGATCATGGCCAGCATGAAATCCTTCAGCTGGATGCGCGTATCCAAGAGTTCCTTGACGGTGCCGATGTTAGGCATGACGGAAATCAGATCGAGAAGTCGAATTGAACCTGTCGCCAGGCCTTTGTAGCTCACCAGATCGAGGGCTATTTGATTTTTGGTACCAAGCAAGGCACTCAAGAGTTGATTGAGAACCCCTTCGTTGAGGCTGGCAACGCCAGTCCCAAGAGAGAACCCAGCAATTGGATCGTTCACAGCTACCGCCTTGCTCTGGATCGTTCTATCTGCTTCAAAAAAAGGCAGAAGAGCAAGCGGAGCTCTACTGAGCGTGACGCGAATCGCGTTCAGACTGGTTGTCTCGATCTTGAAATGATCGACGGTATCTTTGTTGTCGGGAGACCATCGACCACATTCGATATCTGCATCGAATAAAGAGAACATCGAAGGAAGATTTCTGTTTGGGTCGGTGGTACTTACTCCATTGGCGCTGAGCTTGGCCGCAGTCTTCGCATCTGCGCATCCATCTGCACTCGATATTTTCTGGGCACCAGCGAGCGCCGCCAAGTCGGTTGCCTTTTGTATTTCTCTCTTCACGAAAAAGAGATAACCCAACTCGGCTCCTATGAGCGTGATGACGATTAGGCTCATCGCAATGGCCATGTTGATCAGGATCGAACCTCGATGACGTTGCTGGTTGCGCGCGCCACTGGTGGCACGGGTGAGTCCTGTGTTCATTTCTTTAGGGCCCTCACGATGTCCGGAGCGCCGTGGTGGCGCTGCTTTTCAGTTGCTCGATCCAATCGCTGGCATCTAGCAGCGGCATTGAGGGAAGGATGCGGGCGTCACCTGTGTAGGGGTAGGTAATGGTCACCACGCAGCTGGTCGCACCTGCTGCAGCCGTACAAGGCTCGATGGTGACGTGGTCAGCGATCCAGCTCTTCCGGCTGGCCGTGTCTGCGTTCGCCGAAGTGGGGACGACGAGCGAGCGAGCTAGGGACTCGACAACCGCCTCCTTGACACGGTCCGCATCTGGAGGGTGGGGCAAGAGTTCTGCTGCACGGGCGCCGTCTTCGGCAGCGCGCGAAACGGCTTGCTGGATATAGAGCGCCGCACCGAAGGTCGCCAGTGCGTACATCACGAGAAAGAGCAGCATGAAGACAAGAGCGAACTCGATAGCTGCGACACCACGCTGCTTGCGTCGTACTGGACGCGTTCGGTACAAGGCAGCCCTCATGGCTCGGACCTCATGTCAAGCAGCATGCTGGCGCTGCCAGCGATCTGGGCGGGTAGCGCGAAACTAAGCAAGGGAGGCAAAAGCAAATTCAAATTGCTTGCTTGAACAAGGACGGTGACCTGACAGCGGTGACTCCACGTGATTCCGCACACATAAGGCCCGGTGGTCGTGCATTTATCCTCTTTCGCCGAACAAATTTGTGCCGACACATTCACTGTGACCGCAGAGGGCATCCAGTCGATTTGTGCGGTCGCTGTTTCTTTTGCATGTGTCCGACGTTTCTCCACGCTGCTCTGATACTGCAGCGCCGCTCGCGCCCCATCTTCCGCAGCGTTCTGCAACCCAAGTCGAAATGCAAACAGCATGCCGTAGCAGATGACCGCATACAGAATGCTGAAAAAGAGCATGAACACCATTGCGAACTCGATCGCGTACACGCCGCGCTGCTGGCGCGGTGTGGAGAAAGTGCGGGTTGCTTTCATGGGGGCATGTCAAAGGTGCGATGGAGGCAAACGTCCTGGCGATCTACTTGGCGTTACCGCTGCCGCCGTTGCCAGATGACGTCTTTACCGTCGAACTCATCTTCTCTGGAATCGGAAACTCGAAGCTCTTCAAATAACGCTCATAGCTTCGGTGTGCGACATTGCCTGCAATCGGGCGCGTCGTTTTGGATGCAATGTCACCGCTGCGTTGCCAGGCAAGGAGGCCTTGGGTGGCGTCACCCACCTGCAATGGTGAATAGCCAATCTCTTCGGCATCCGTGGCATCGTTCTGAGATGGATGGGGCGAGGTCTGGGCTGCGGCTTGCGGGGCTTCGGCTGTGGAAGCAGTGAGAGGTTCTGGCACAGCCGCGCTTTGTGCCATGACCATCGACGAAGAGGAAAGAAGGGCAATGACCCAGCCGCACAGAGGCAGGGCGCGGAATGCGGGGTTGCGTTCTTTTTTCATGGTGTACCTTATGGCGTCGTAGCCGGGATCAAAGGTGTCGATGCGGTGTTTGCCGCGGGATTCGACTGAATGACGGTGCGCACGCCGGTCAGGGTGGACCAGCGCGAAGCCTTGAGTGCGAGCGGGGGGACGACTTCGTCGCGCACGGGCGCTCCGGTACTGAGCGTCGCAGACGTCGCGGCTCCTCCTGTACGGAGCTGCTGCGCGGCTTCCCTGATTGCTGAGCGCGCGGCAGGCGACATCCGATTCGCGTCCATCATGGCCGTCGCTTGCTCTTGCTGATTCATAAGTTCGAGATACAGCGCGAGATTGGCTTGCGCCTGTGTACTGTCCGGGCGAAGTTGAAGCGCCTGCATCAGTGGCAGCCGGGCTTCCTCGGTCGAGCCTGCACGCAGTTGCGCGTAGCCCAGATCGCTCAGCAGCAGCGCATCCGTTGGCGCATGGCGCTGAGCTTGTTTCAGCAGCTGCACGGCCTCAGGGTAGCTGCCGCGTCCGCCGGCCAGCAACCCCAGGCCGCGATAGCCCGCACCTTCGAGGGGCGTGCCCATCAGTCGCTTGTAGGTCGCTTCGCTCTGTGCGGCTTGCCCTGTCTGCCGGAGGGCATCGGCGCGCAGACGTGTGGATTCGGGTGAAAGTCCCCAGCGTTGTTCAAGGGCGTCGATGTGAGCCAGTGAGGCGAACCACAGGTTTTCGCGCTGCATCTGATCGACGAGCTTGAGATACGTTTCCTTCGTATCGACGGAGGCGCCAGCCTTGGTATCTGCAGCGGCTTCTGCGGCCATGCGTTGTTGGGCGTCGACGCTTGCTGCGTACTGATCCTTGGGGGCGGCACAGCCAGTGATGGTCAAGGCCGCGAGGCAAGCCACAGCGCATGCTGAGTTGCATCTGAGCAAGCGCAGTAGTCCAGAATCCAAAAGGAGGATGTTCATTTTGCGATGGATCCCAATGATCGGAAGATGGCGATGAAGCCGGGACCTGCGGTCACGATGACTAGTGCTGGCAAGAGCGTGGTCACCATGACACCGGTCATCTTCACAGTGATCTTCCCGATCCGCTCTTTCATCTCTGACCGACGTCTTTCGCGTAGCCGTTCGCTGAAGATGCGCAGCGGCTCTTGCACCGCGCCGCCATGGCGATCAACTTGTACGAGCAGAGAGACCAGACCGCGAAGGTCTTCGTTGCCATGCAAAGTGGCCAGACGATGCAGGGAATGCTCGCGCGTGCGCCCTTGGCTGTATTGGCGATTAGCCAGAGTCAGTTCGAATCCGAGAACGCGCAATACATGCGAAAAATCGTCCGCCATGATTTGCAGACTTTGGTCGAGGCTCAAACCAACGCCTTGCAGTAGCTTCAACAGGTCGACAAAGAGCGGAAGTTCGCGGGAAATACGTTCACGTCGACCGGAGGCGATGTAGCCCAGCACCCACTTAGGAGTCATGAATCCTGCAACGAAGGTCGCGGCCAGCACCATGACGACGACGCGTTCTGTCAGGTGGCTCCTCGATACAGCGTACGCAATCACTGGTAGAAAAATCGCCAGCGCGAGTCTGGTGATCAGGAAGATCAACTGAGCCCGCTTGGAGGCCAATCCGCATTGATCAATTAAGCGGCGGTCTTCGTCTGCGACGAAGGCTCGTCCGATCCTGGAGTCGAGCCAATGGAAGGGGAGTTCCACATCGGCGCGTAAGGGTGCGCCGGGTTCTGCATCGCTTTCAATCGGTGTCCTCAAATCTATCTGTGTGGTCGTATCCCGACGTAGGGCACTGCCAATCACCTTACTGCTCAGGGTGCGGCGCCGTTCCGCGGCGATCAGCGCGCCGGCCGCAATCATTAGTCCCAGTGCGAGGAGGGCGACACTGATGATCGCCAGTTGATCGGGCGTGAAGTTCATGCGAGTCTCGCTAATCGATACAGAAGGACAGCGCCTAGCACTTGCAGTCCACCCGAAGAAAAAATCAGCGTGCGCCCGGTTCCATCGTTCCACATGCCCATGAAGTACGACGGATTGATGAGGATCAGCAAGGCGCCTACGCCCAGTGGAAGGAGGCCCAGAATCCAAGCTGAGAGCCGGGTCTCAGAGGACATCGCGATCAGTTCGTGCTCCGCTTGCTCGCGGTCGCGCATGAAGTTGGCCACCCGTTCGAGAAGAAGATCGGCGCGCCCGCCATAGCGCACGCCAAGGCCGAGGATGGACGCCAGAAGGAACATTTCCTCCACCTGCACATTGGTCGCCGTCTGGTGCAACGCACGGTCGAGATCCACCCCCGCGCGAACCAGAGCCGCGGAGCGTTCCATGTGACCTCGCAAGGGTTCCTGTGTCGTGGCAATGGCGAGTTGGAATGCCGCTTGTGTGGAATTTCCGATGGTGATCAAACGCACCATTGCGTCGATGTACGCCGGCAACTGGCTGATCAATTGGCGACGAACTTTCTGAAGCCGAAGCCATACCGCAAAGACCGAAACCAGGATGAGCAGGAACAGAACACCAACCGCTGCGATTGCCCCGCCGAAGAGTCCCGCCAAAAGGCACAGCACGACGATGCCGACCACGGCAAGCGTGGCGACCTTCGGTGAAATAACGCCGAGCAGCCACTCGGGCAAGACCGTCTCCATCAGGCCCTTGCGGGCCGGCGTGCCGGTCGTCGCCTCCGTGTTGAGCCAAGGATCCGAAGTGATGCCGGAGACATAGCTGTCCGAAGACGGATCGCGCAATGGCATCGGCACGTTCGCAACGGACGGCACCGCGTCGGCACTGCTCGCCAGAATCTGCTGCTCAAGGTGACGCCCGGTTGCCTGGCGGGTCTGCCGGCTTCTTGCCCATTGCCAGAGCAACAGGCCGCCGGCTGCCAGCAGCAGTGCGATGCAGGTCACGATGAGCAGTGCTTCACGCACGGCCTTCTCCGTTTTGCGCGCGTGCCATCGATTGGCGGAAGCGGGTGATCTTTGGCGAGTGCGGCGCGATGCCCAGCGAGACCCAGCGATCGCGCTCTTCGCCATCCGGCGACACGACCGGTTCGTAGCGGTAGAGCTCCTGCATCGCCACCACGTTGTCGTTCACGCCGGTGACTTCGCTGAGCGAGATGATGCGCCGCTGCCCATTGGAGAGCCGGCCGATCTGTACGATGAAGTCGATGGCGTTGGCAATCTGGCGGCGCAGGCTGACCTCGCTGCCTTGATAGCCCGCAAAGCCGGAGAGCATTTCGAGGCGGTACAGGCATTCGCGCGGCGAACTCGCGTGGATGGTGCCCATGGAGCCTTCATGCCCGGTGTTCATGGCCTGCAGCATCTCAATGACTTCTGCACCGCGCACTTCGCCCACGATGATCCGGTCCGGGCGCATGCGCAGGCTGTTGCGCAGCAGGTCGCGGATCGACACCACGCCAGTGCCGTCGAAGCCGCCGGGGCGGCTTTCGAGGCGCACC
The DNA here is from genome assembly GCF_059423605.1 of Variovorax sp. GW460-12-1-14-LB1. Lineage (NCBI taxonomy): Bacteria > Pseudomonadati > Pseudomonadota > Betaproteobacteria > Burkholderiales > Comamonadaceae > Variovorax > Variovorax sp. GW460-12-1-14-LB1. The sequence goes on along the minus strand of NZ_JBWKYF010000047.1, from coordinate 16,359 downwards.
ACGTGGCTGGTGCCCAGCGAAAGCTCGGCCGTGTCTTCGATGGTGATCACGCGTTCGCGCGAGGGGATGAAGCTGGCCAGCGCGTTGAGCAGCGAGGTCTTGCCCGAGCTGGTGCCGCCACTCACGAGAATGTTGCAACGCGCTCGCACCGCGATCTCGAGCAGCTGCGCCATGCCGGCATCGAAGGTGCCGAGCTTCACCAGGTCTGCGGGTGTGAGAGGTTCCTTGCGAAACTTGCGAATCGAAACCGACAGGCCATCGATGGCCAGCGGCTCGATGATGACGTTGATGCGGCCCCCATCGGGCAGGCGCGCATCGACCATCGGGTTCGACTCGTCGAGCCTGCGCCCCAGCGGTGCCAGGATGCGCCGCACGATCCGCATCACGTGCTCGGAATCGGTGAAGCGCAGCGTTTCGCGCTCCAGCATGCCGTGGCGCGACACATAGACGTTCTGGTAGCCGTTGATCAGGATGTCTTCGACGGCCGGGTCGTTCAGCAGGTCTTCCAGCGGGCCGAAGCCGGCCAGCTCCTTCGTCAGCGCATCGGCGATGAGCTGCATCTCGCGGTCGTTGATCGGCACGCGGCGCAGGCGCACGAAGCTGTCGACCTCCAGTTCGACGAACTGCTGGATCGACGCGCGCGACCAGCGGCCGAACTCCGCGCCCAGTTCTTCGATGCGACTGAGCAGGTGATCGTGCGTCCAGCTCTTGATGTCCTGGAACTGCTGGGAGTTGATGAACGCCTGGTCGTCGTCGGCAAATTCGATATCAGTGGACATGGATCAGCCTTGGTTATCTCTCTTCCAGAGCCCCGTGATCTGCGCCATCAGTGCCACCCAGCGTGGGTCCTTGGCAGGCGGTTGACCGGAGACGGACATGTATTCCTGGTGCAGGGTGCGGGCTAGGCCGCCGACGGCCTGCGCATACGGATCGTTGCGGGCGGTGCGCACGAGCATTTCGCCGCGGCAGCCGGCGGCGAGCAGCTGGCTGCTGCGTTCGGGAAGCACATGCTGCAGCGGCAGTTCGAGGCGTTCGGCGATGTCCTTGGCCGACAGGCCGACGCGAGCGTCGAACTTGTTCACGACCAGTGTCATCCGCTCGGTCTCGACGTTGCGAGCGCGCAGCTCCTTCAGCATGTTGGCCGTCGAGACGATGGCGCCGATGCTTTGGTCGCACACCACCCAGGCGTTCTGTGCTTCGCGCACGGTCAGGGCGATGAAGTCGATGGTCGAGAAGCCGCCGAGGTCGGCGATCTGGAAGTCGAAGAAGTCGGCCAGCCGGCGGATCAGCGAGACGGAATCGGCGTGCGAGATCTCGCGCACCTGCGCCAGGTTGGTCGGCAGCGGCAGCACGGCGACGCCGCTGGTGTGATGCGCCAGTGCGGTGTGCAACAGGGTCTGGTCGAGGCGCCGCAGATTGCGCACGCCATCGACGAAGCTGAATCCGCTTTGCGTGTTCAGGTACAGCAGGCCATCGCGTGCGGGCAGGCCCAGGTCGAGCAGCGCCACGCCCTGGCGCCCATTGCGGCCGGGCGGACGTGCAGGCGCTTGCCCCAGTTGGTCGTACAGCGTGAGCGCCAAGCTCGTGGCCAGCGTGGTGACGCCCAGGCCGGCACGCGCGCCCAGCAGGGCCAGCGTGCTGCCATGCAGGCCCCCGGGGAGCGAGCGCCGCTTTTCGAGAAGTGCGCGCAGGGTGCCCACGGCTTCATCGGGCGTGGCCGAGAGGTCGATGAAGTCGTCCACACCGGCGCGAAGGGCGGCCAGCATCGCGGCGGGTTGCGACGACACACCGGCGGCCAGCACGGGCAGGGTGGGCCAGTCGCGCTTCAGGCGTTGATGGAGCTCGCTGGCTGCGGTGGCCTGCTCGGGCGAGAAATCGATGAACACGGCCACGGGGCCGAGCAGGGAAATGCGCTCGTCGATCGTCTTCGTGTCCTGGCTCAGGACGACCACCGAGCCTTCGTGGCTCAGGGCGTCGGTCAGCCAGGTGATGTGGCCGCTGTTGGCTGACGCGAACAGGTAGGTTTCGCTGCCAGTTTCCGGAAGGTTGTCGCGTGGGGCGTTCATGGTGCCGTTCTGCGATGTGCGATTCGTAAGACCGTCATCCATCAGCGGGAGAAGCCCGGCACCGCCGTGTTGGCTGCGCCGCCGAGGAAGTGCGAGCGCCACACGGGGCCGTCGCGCTGTTCTGCGCCGCCTGGGAGGTAGGGCGTCAGATCGGTGTTGCGGGCAATCGGCTTGACCAGATGCGGGGTGACGAGGATCACCAACTCTTTCTCGTTCATCTGGTACTTGTTCTGGCGGAAGAAGGTGCCCAGGATCGGCAGGTCGCCGAGCAGCGGGACCTTGTCGACGTTCGAGGTCGTGGTGCGACTGACGAGGCCACCGATGATGAAGCTCTCTCCATCGCCCAGTTCCACGGTCGTGTCGGCGCGGCGCGTGGTGATTGCGGGCACAGCGACGCCACTGATACTGAGCGAGTTGGTGTAGTCGAGATCGCTGGCTTCAGGTGCAACCTTGAGCACGATGCGGTCGTTGGACAGCACTGTGGGGGTCAGAGTCAGGCCAATGCCAAAGGGCTTGTATTCGATGCTGGTGGTGCCCAGGCCTTGAGGTGCTGGCACCGGTAATTCTCCTCCGGCCAGGAAACTGGCGCTCTGGCCCGACATCGCAACCAGGGTGGGTTCGGCGAGCACCCGGGCCATGCCGTTGCCTTCAAGGAAGCCGACGTTCACACCGATGCCTGCCTTGCCGAAGTTGAAAAGCAGACTGAAGGCTTGCGCCAAGGGGTTGCTGTATTCGCCGCTGATAGAACCGTTGGGTGCGAAGGTCGAGCTGCTGAGCGACGACGGGCCGAAGACCCCGAAGCTGAACCCGTTCGAGTTGGCGCGCGTGCTGAAGATGTTCAGGCCCGCCTGCTTGAGAACGCTCCGATTGAACTCGACGACCTTCACTTCGACCTGAACGGTGTTGCTGCGCACGTTGACGACAGAGCGGTCGATGAGTTCCGTCTTCTCGCCCGCGCCGGCCAAGGCCGTGTCGCGTGCTTGCTGGTGTGCCGCGACGCTGTCCATGGTGCCGGAAACGGTGGCGTTGCGACGCCGCACTTCGACGGCGTAGGTCGTCGCTGCCGCGTTGCCCTTTTCCCAGACCATCAGCGTGGTGCGCCCTGCCGCCTTGCCGGTGATGATCAGTCGCGCTGCGGGAGAACTTGGTGTCTTGCGGGTGACGGTGACGGCCGCGACGGCCTCGTCGGCGATGGCCATCCGCTCTATGCCCTTGTCGATCAGAAGCTCCTGCTGTGTACCCGCATTGAGAATCAGCGGTCGCTGGGGCTGTGTGCGCACAGCCTGAGCGTCTGCGGCATTGGTGGCGAGCGGCCAGGCGGCCTGGGCCAGCGCACACAAGGCGATCAGCGACGAGCGCAACAGCGGCGGGGCGCCCGCAGGGCTGCTCGACGGTTCGCGTGGCGTGTAGGGCATGTGGCTTCTTTCCTGGATGACGGACGTGACGGCTGAAGTGCGCTGCACTCAATAGCTCATGGTTTCGCTGCGGTCGCCGCGAATGACTTCGACTTGAAGGCCGCCGCGAGCGATACCTGCTTGGGGTGCTCGTGTGCCAGTTGAAATGGCGCGGGCTTCAGTCAAGGCCGGGCGACTGGCGACGTTCTTGCCTCCAGTCACAAGATCGAGTGCCGTCAAACCTGCCTGTGCACGGTCCAGTCCTTCCAGAGGCGGGCGGCGAGGCTCGCCGGGGCGGACCGAGGCAGGCTGCAGTGCGGTCGGGAGATCGGCAAAGAGCTTGGGGTCGGGTTCCCCCATGTCGTTCGGGTTGCGCAGCGCGAGCATCAGCCGACCGGTCGAGTCGCCGATCGTGAGGCGGTTCACGTCATCGACGGGCACCGCCAGGACGGCGGTGCGGGCAGGCTCGGTGCGCTGAGCTTGTTGTTGCTGCTTGTCCGCCGTCTTCGAAGGAAGACCATCGACGGATGCCGAACCGAAGGCGAGCACGCGCTTGCGCGAGAGAAGCAGGCGTGCCTGACTGCGATCGACGTCCTTGCCGTCCGACTTCAGCGTGATGAACACGTCGACGAAATCTCCGGGCTGAATCTTGTTGCCGACACCCATGATCTCGTCGGCCTTGACAGCGACTGCGCGTTCGCCTGCTCCCACGCGAAGGGCAAGGCCCGAGACCAACTGGTTCTCCATCACGGGCGTGCCCTCTGAGAGATCGAGTACCGGAACGCGATCGGCCGCCGCTGCCACCTCTTGAAAAGCGCCCGCAGGATTGACGGTGAGATGCTCGACGCGCAGGGCATCTGCTGCAATGACTTGACCCGCGGGCAGCGGCTTTGCGGCGACGACGACGGGGTAGGTGACTGCGGGCTGGCTCTTTGTCTGCTCGCTCCCTCGTTCAGAGGCCGCAGGGGCCTTTGGTGCGGGCTGCCGACCGAGCATCCAGGCATAGACCCCCAGCAGGATGGCCAACAGAACCAGGATGGCAGCAATGATTTTGGTGAGATTGATCATGGGCGGCGAACTGAAGGAGGGGAGCAAGCGATCACGGGGAAAAGATGAAGGGCCTGCGAGACGGGGCAGAGTTGGCCGTGGCTAGCTCTGTCGCCCCCAAACCATCCACGCCGCGGCGGCCAACGCAAGGTAGGCTGCGTAAGGAATGATGCGAATCCGGCGGGATGGGCCGCCGGGCTCGAGGGTGCGTGACGGGCCGGCAAGCACCAAGGCCAGACGCGGAAAAAAAGGCCAGCGCTTGAGTGCGAGCCAGAGGACGCTGTGGGCGCCAGCTACTAGGCTGGCAATGATCCAGATCGGCACCAGGGCCGACAGGCCAACCCACAGTCCCAAAGCAGCAGTGAATTTCACGTCCCCAGCTCCCATGAAGCCGGTGACGTAGAAGAGCAGGAGAAACGCAAAGCCTGTTCCTGCGCCAAGAAGTGCCGCACGCCAATCGTGTCCGAGAGGCCCGGACCCCAACCACAAGGCCGCGAGTGCCAAGGCGGCGCCAACGAGCACAAGCCAGTTAGGGACGCGGCGTTGTCGGAAATCATAGGTAGCGACAAGAAGGAGCCACAACAACCAAACTGTCGTCAGAGTCATCGATTGCCTGCGGTCCGCGCGCTGTGCACAACCGACGCTTATACGGCTGCCTTCAGCTTCGTAGAAATTCTTCCAAAGAGACCCGACAAATCAGTGCCCAGAGCCGTCAAGGCGACGGCAATTCCAATAGCAACCAATCCAGCGATCAGTCCATATTCAATTGCGGTAGCACCTTCTTCATCGCGCAGAAAACGAGTAATAGAACTAAGCATGGTGATCTCCTGAAAGGAAGTGTTAACAAAGGCTGGCACGGTGGATGTTATACAGCGTAACTCCGTGTATCAACAGGAGAAACACACCGGATCGAGTCCCGGATGTGCTACTCGGAGGGGTAAAGCAGGAAGGCGGCCAGCCTCGTTCGGCCCCCACAACGGGGCAGAAAAGGTCACTTATTCACAGTCTGGAGATGTTCGTTTCCCTCTGTAAACCGCATGCACACTGGCATGGACGAGGGGAACGCGTTACGGGCGTGGGAACGTCCGGAAGTTGAGCGTTACGGGAACATGCCCGTTACGTGTTACGTAGCGCGGTACCTAGGAGTGCAATTTGTAACACTCGACAAGGCGGCTCCGTTTGGGCAATAAATCACACTTTTGGGGCCGAGACCCCTTCGGTGATGTGGGCTCAGCCGAGGATTTCTTCGTGGAAGAGCTTCCACTCGCCGCCCTGGCGCAGCCAGTACTGGCGGCGGGTGCGGCCGTTCTTCTCGCCCTCGAACACCTCGCCGAAGGTGGCGACCATGGTGTCCTCGGTGTCGCGCCAGTGCAGGTACGACGTGTCCTTGATTTGCACTCGTTTACCTTGTGCGTAGGTCAATTCGTCGCGGAGTACCCCATCGGCATCGACGGGCTTGCGGCTGGCGCGCTGGAAATCCGGCAAATAGAATTTTTTCAATTGCGCTTCATTGCCGCTGGCGCGCGCGTCTTTCCAGGCGGTAATTGAATCGGCGAATTTCTTTGTTTCTTTTTCGGCCTGCGGCTGCGAAATCCATTGCAGGCTGCGCGCGGTGACGACGGGGGTGGCGCCGATCTGGACCTTGCGCAGCAGCTGCTTGAGGTCGGGGTTGGCCATGACGACGCAGCCGTCGCTGGCCAGCGGCGCCCGCGCGAACTGCTGGGGCGGGGTGCCGTGCAGCCAGATGCCGCTGCCGGTCTTGCCGCGCCGCACGTCGTACGGGTTGGGGTAGTTGATGGGCAGGGCGCCGGCGCCGTAGAAGTCTTTCAGCGAGCGCGGGTCGAGGCTGCTGGTGATGTAGTACACGCCCAGCGGGGTGCGCGCGTCGCCTTCGACGGCCTTGTCGGTGCCCGACTTGCCGACGGAGATGTAGTAGTCGGCAACGAGCTTCAGGCCCTTGTCGGAGTTCTCGAACAGGTACAGCCGCGAGCGCGAGGCGTCGACGGCAATGGCGAAGCGGCTGCGGGTCGAGAGGGTGAGGAACTGCGAGGGCACGGTGCCGGCGGGCGGGCGTTCGCGCAGGGCCTGCAGGCGGCGGCGCGATTCCTCGTGCAGCTCGACCATGGCCGGGTTGCCGCGCAGGCGCGCGATGCCGGCGGTGTCGGGCATGGCGTTCGAGGGCGGCACCTGCGCTGCGAGCAGGTCGCCGTACACGAGCTGCGCGAGCTGGAAGTTCGGGTGGTCGCGCACGAGGGTCTGGGCCTTGGCCAAGGCCTCGCGGGTCTTGCCACGGCCGAACAGTTCGTAGACGCCGATCAGGCGGGCCTCGGCGCCGCTGGCTTCCTGCAGCGGCGCGGCGGTTCTGGCGGTCTTGCGGGTCGGGCGCGTGGCGCCGGCGTTGTCTGCTGCGACGGTGGACCGCTTGCCCTTGGCCTGCAGCTGCGTCTTGCTGGCGCCGCTGCCGGCCTTGCCGCCTCGGGCTTCCTTGGCAGACGCACGGCTGCCGCCGGCCTTGGCGGCCTTGGTGCCGCTGGTCTTGGCGGTGGCCGACTTGCTGGAACTGTTGCTGTTGTTGGCTGCGAGCGCGGCGCCGGGCGTGGCCAGCAGGAGCGCAGAAGCGGCCGTCAAGGCCGCGAGCAGCTTCCCGCTCCGCAGCGGGAACGGGAGGGTCTGAAGCCGGCCGTGCCGGACGATGTCTGCCACTAGCCGCCGACGCTTTCCTTGCGAATGTGCCACTGGTTGCCGGAGCGTTGCAGCTCGAGCGTCTTACGGCTCGCGATGTTGAGGTTGTCGGCGCGGTAGATCTGGCGGAACTTGGCGGTGGCGGTCTGTCCGTCGACCTTGATCGCGAGGTTCTCGAGGTTCACGCTGATGCTGGACTTGCCGACGATGCGCGCGCGGCGGTCTTCTTCCCAGGCCTTGCGGCTCTGGCCGCCGGCGGGCACGAAGTCGCTGCCGTAGGCGGCGAGGTAGCGGTCCATGTCCTGGCTGGCCCAGGCCGAGGCCCAGCCGCGCACGACGGATTCGATCTCGGCGTTGGAAGCCGGGGCTGCAGCAGGCGCTGGTGCCGGTGCCGGTTCAGGCGTCTTGGCAACCGGCGCGGGGGCTGCGGCCACCTTGACGGGCGGTGCGACAGGCGCGGCGGCGGGGGCCGGCGCGGGCGCAGGCGGTGCCTTGGCGACGGGAGCAGGAGCGGGCACGGGTGCCGGAGCGGGTGCCTTGGCGACCGGTGCGGGCGCAGGCGCCGGGGCAGGGGCCTTCGCAGCCGGTGCCGGTGCGGGCGTCGTCGTGGCCGAAGCCACTAGGGTCGAGCCCTTCGAGCCGGCCGCCGGCGGAGCGGTGAAGAGCGTACGGATCACGGCCAGCTTGGGCTGCACCGCGGTGTTGTTCTGGTCGAGCTGCAGCGCCTTGCTGTAGGCCTGGCTGGCCAGCCGTGCGTACACGTCGCCGAGGTTTTCCTGGGCGGTGGCGTAGCTGGGGTTGGTGCGAATGGCGCTTTCGAGGGCGTTGCGGGCCTTGTCGAACTGGTTCTGGCTCGCGTAGATGACGGCGAGGTTGTTGAACGGCTCGGGCAGCTCGGGCGCATCTTGCGTGAGCTGGGTGAAGGCGGCGATGGCCTCGGCGCGCTTGCCGGTGTCGAGCTGGATCACGCCCTTCAGGAAACGCATCTGCGGATCGCGCGGCTTGTCCTTGAGGAAGGCCTCGGCCTTGGTCATGGCCTCGTCGAGCTTGCCGGACTGCATCAGCCGGTCGACCTCTTCGTGCTCGGTCGCGGCCAGCGCGGGAAGCGCGGCGCCGCAGGCCGCAACGGCCAGGAGCAGGGCGCGCACGGTGGGGGAGAAGCTGAAGCGGGCGCGAGGCCGGGGGCTCTTGGGCATTGCGGACAAGACCTCGTTGGTGGGGAAGGGGAATGCGGCAGGCATTGTAAATGCGCCCGTCACCTCTGGATACCAAGCTGACGGAGCCCTGCGATGGCCCTATTCACAGTTGTGCCGAACTTGTGCGCTGCAGCATCATCATGTAACGTCTCGTAAGCAAAATGCACGTGTTTACCCTGATTTTTCCATCCCTCTGGAGTCCGTTTTGAAGATCACCAAACGCCGCCTGCTCGAAGGCGGCGCTGCAGCCATTGCCACCTCGCTGTTCACGCCGGCCTCGTGGGCCCAGCGCGCAGCAGGCGGCGATGCCGCCTGGCCAACCAAGCCCGTGCGCATCCTCGTGGGCTTTCCGGCGGGTGCCTCGCCCGACCTGGCGGCGCGCGCCATCGCGGAGCCGCTCTCGAAGCTCCTGCGCCAGCCGGTGACGGTGGAGAACAAGCCCGGCGCCAGCGGCAACCTCGTGGCCGCCGAAGTGGCCAAGGCCACGGACGACCACACGATTGGCGCGCTCATCAACGGCAACCTCACGATCGCCAAGCTGTTGAACCCCTCGCTCGACTTCGACCCCGAGAAAGACTTCGCGCCCGTCGGCCTGATCGGCACCGCGCCGCTGGTGCTGGTGGTGTCGGGCAGCGCCACGGGCAAGTCTGCGGCCGACCTGCTGCTGTGGGTGCGCAACCTGGGCAGCGCCGGCAAGTACGGCACGCCGGGCGTGGGCACCGTGGGCCACCTGGGCATGGAACTGCTCAAGAGCCGCGCGGCCATCACCGCGCAGCACAAGCCCTACACCGGCAACCCGCAGGTGATCGCCGGCATCCTCGCGGGCGAGATCCAGCTGGCGCTGCTGCCGCCCGGCCTGGCGATGCCGCACGTGAAGTCGGGCAAGCTCAAGGCCATCGGCGTGACCTCGCCCGAGCGCAGCCCGTTGGTCAACGAGCTGCCGACGATCCGCGACGCCGACGTGCGCGGCGCCGACCTCGAGATCTGGACCGCGCTCGCCGCGCCCGCGAGCATGAAGCCGGCCGCCGTGGCCAAGCTGAACGCCGCGCTGGTCGAGGTGATCAGTTCGCCCGAGGTGAGCGGCGAACTGCTCAAGACCGGCTGGCAGGCGCAGCCCGGTTCGCCCGACACACTGGCCAAGCGCATGCGCGCCGACACCACGCGGCTGGGCGGCGTGATCCTCATGAAGGGCATTCGCTCAGAAGCTTGAGCTCGCCCCCAGGCTTCGCGCACTTCGTGTCGCTTCTCCAACCCCCTACCGGGGGCAACACCAGCGGCCCGGCAAAGCCGGTTCCGCGGTGTTCCTGAAAGGGGCCGGGGCCGTGCGTGGATGGCCTACAGCAGCGCCGACACCTGCCGTGCCGCATCGATCAGCGCCGGCAGCATCGTCTCCTGCATCACCTTCGCGCTGGTGCGGTTCGCCTGCCCGCTGATGTTGAGCGCGGCCACCATGCGGCCCTGCCGGTTCACGATGGGCGCGGCCACCGAGATCAGGCCTTCTTCCAGTTCCTGGTTCACCAGGCACCACTGCTGCTTGCGCGCCTGGGCCACCTTGGCCATGAGCGCGTCGATGTCGGTCACGGTGTGCTTGGTCAGCGCCTCGAGGTTCGAGGCCTCGAGGCGTGCGCGCACCTCGTCGTCGCCCAGGTCGGCCAGCAGCAGGCGGCCCAGCGACGTGCAGTACGCCGGCAGCCGCGAGCCCACGCCCAGGCTGATGCGCATGATCTTCTGCGTCGGCACGCGCAGCACGTAGACGATGTCGGTCGCGTCGAGCACGGCGGCCGAGCACGACTCCTGCACCTGCTGCACCAGCGCCTCCATCACGGGCTCGGCGCGGTTCCAGATCGGCATCGACGACAGGTAGGCAAAGCCCAGGTCGAGGATGCGCGGCGTGAGCGTGAAGAGCTTGCCGTCGGTCACCACATAACCCAGCGTCTGCAGCGTGAGAAGAATGCGCCGCGCCCCCGCACGCGTGAGGCCGCTGCCGGCGGCCACCTCGCTCAGCGTCTGGTGCGGCGCGCTCGCGCTGAACGAGCGGATCACCTGCAGGCCGCGCGCAAAGGACTGCACGTAGCTGTCGCCGGGGGCGGGCGTGTCGGTGGTGGACGTAGCGGAAACGGGGTGGGTTGCCATGGCGAGCGATCCTCTCTAAAATTCATTATACGAACAAAAGTTCTTTAGACGAACAAATTGCGGTTCGCGAGGATTCGTGAATTCGGCAGGGTGTTCGGACCGTTCGGTTTCTTTCTTCACTCCCGGAGACAGGCTTCATGATCAACAAGATCGCGCGCTCGGTCGCCGATGCCCTGGCAGGCATCCAAGACGGCGCCACGGTGCTCATCGGCGGTTTCGGCACCGCCGGCATTCCAGGCGAACTCATCGACGGTCTCGTCGAACAGGGCGCCAAGGACCTCACGGTCGTCAACAACAACGCAGGCAATGGAGAGACGGGCCTGGCGGCGCTGCTCAAGGCCGGCCGCGTGCGCAAGATCATCTGCAGCTTTCCGCGCCAGGCCGACAGCCAGGTGTTCGACGGCCTGTACCGCAGCGGCAAGATCGAACTCGAGCTCGTGCCCCAGGGCAACCTGGCCGAGCGCATCCGCGCGGCGGGTGCCGGCATCGGCGCCTTCTACTGCCCCACGGGCTACGGCACGCAACTGGCCGGCAACCGCGAAACGCGCGAGATCGACGGCGTGCAGTACGTGCTCGAGTACCCCATCCACGGCGACGTGGCGCTCATCAAGGCCGAGCGCGGCGACCGCTGGGGCAACCTGGTCTACCGCAAGGCCGCGCGCAACTTCGGCCCGGTGATGGCCATGGCGGCGAAGAAGACCATCGCCACCGTGCACGACATCGCCGAACTCGGCACCCTCGACCCCGAGAGCATCGTGACCCCGGGCATCTTCGTGCACCAGGTGGTGCGCATCGAACGCGTGGCGACCCAAGCCGGCGGCTTCAAGAAGGCAGCATGACCATGGCATACACCCGTCGCACCAAAGACCAACTGGCAGCCCGCGTCGCACAAGACATCTTCGACGGCGCTGTCGTCAACCTCGGCATCGGCCAGCCCACGTTGGTGGCCAACCACCTGCCGCAGGGCCGCGAGGTCATCCTGCAAAGCGAGAACGGCATCCTCGGCATGGGCCCCGCGCCCGAGGCCGGCGAAGAAGACTACGACCTCATCAACGCCGGCAAGCAGCCCGTCACGCTGCTGCCGGGCGGCTCGTTCTTCCACCACTCGGACAGCTTCGCGATGATGCGCGGCGGCCACCTCGACATCTGCGTGCTCGGCGCATTCCAGGTGTCGGCCACCGGCGACCTCGCCAACTGGCACACGGGCGAGAAAGACGCCATTCCCGCGGTCGGCGGCGCGATGGACCTGGCCATCGGCGCCAAGCAGACGTGGGTCATGATGGATTTGCTCACCAAGCAGGGCGCGAGCAAGCTGGTGCAGCAGTGCACCTATCCGCTCACCGGCATCGGCTGCGTCAAGCGCGTGTACTCCGACCTCGCCACGCTCGAATGCACGCCGCAGGGCCTGAAGCTCGTCGACACCGTCGAGGGCCTGAGCCGCGAAGAACTCGAGACGCTGGTCGGCCTTCCGATCGCCGCCTGATCCGTTCCACCCATTCAAGAGACAACTCACATGACCACCCAAGCCTTCATCTGCGACGCCGTCCGCACCCCCTTCGGCCGCTACGGCGGTTCGCTCAGCAGCGTGCGCACCGACGACCTCGGCGCCGTGCCCCTGCGCGCACTGATCGAGCGCAACAAGAACGTCGACTGGCAGGCCGTGAGCGACGTGCTCTACGGTTGCGCCAACCAGGCCGGCGAAGACAACCGCAACGTCGCGCGCATGTCGGCGCTGCTCGCGGGCCTGCCGATCGAAGTGGGCGGCGGCACCATCAACCGCCTGTGCGGTTCGGGCCTCGATGCACTGGGCACCGCCGCGCGCGCCATCCGCGCCGGTGAAGCCGGTCTGATGATCGCCGGCGGCGTCGAAAGCATGAGCCGCGCGCCCTTCGTCATGCCCAAGGCCGAGAGCGCCTTCAGCCGCAACAACGCGGTGTACGACACCACCATCGGCTGGCGCTTCGTCAACAAGCTCATGAAGGCGCAGTACGGCGTCGACTCGATGCCCGAGACGGCCGAGAACGTGGCGACCGACTACAAGATCGAGCGCGAAGCGCAAGACCTGATGGCGCTCAACTCGCAGCTGCGCGCCGTGGCTTCGCAGAAGTCCGGCTTCTTCGACGCCGAGATCGTGCCCGTGAGCGTGCCCCAGAAGAAGGGCGACGCCCTCATCGTCAACAAGGACGAGCATCCGCGTGACACCACGCTGGAGGCGCTGGCCAAGCTCAAGCCCATCGTGCGCCCCGACGGCACCGTCACCGCCGGCAATGCCAGCGGCGTGAACGACGGCGCCTGCGCGCTGCTGCTGGCCGACGAAGCCAGCGCCGCCAAGCATGGCCTCACGCCGCGCGCCCGCGTGGTCGGCATGGCCACGGCCGGCGTTGCGCCGCGCATCATGGGCATCGGCCCGGCGCCCGCCACGCAGAAGGTGCTGGCGCTCACCGGCCTCACGCTCGACCAGATCGACGTCATCGAACTCAACGAAGCCTTCGCCGCACAAGGCCTCGCCGTGCTGCGCCTCCTGGGCCTGAAGGACGACGACGCGCGCGTGAACATCAACGGCGGCGCCATCGCCCTGGGCCACCCGCTCGGCGCCAGCGGCGCACGCCTGGCCACCACCGCGGTGAACCAGTTGCACAAGGGCGGCGGCCGCTACGCGCTGTGCACGATGTGCATCGGCGTGGGGCAAGGCATTGCCGTGATCCTGGAACGCGTCTGATGGCGCTCGCCCGACGCGAGCTGCTGCTGGGCCTGCTGGCAGCAGCAGGCCTGCCGGCGCACGCGCAGCAGAGCGATGCCAAGCCGATCCGCATCGTCGTGCCGTTCGCGGCCGGCGGCGGCAACGACGTGTTCGCGCGCCAGATGGCCAAGGGCCTGGGCGAGGTGCGCAAGTCCGGCGTCATCGTCGACAACAAGCCCGGCGCGGGCGGCAACCTCGGCACCGAGCAGGTGGTGCGCAGCACGCCCGACGGCAGCACGCTGCTGCTGGGCCACACGGGCACCGTGTCGATCAACCCGGCGCTGTACAAGGGCCTGAAGTTCGACGCCCGCAAGGACCTCGTGCCCGTGGCCATGTTCGCCTCGTCCGCGCTCGTGCTTGTGGTGCCCGCGGCCTCGAAGGTGCGCAGCGTGGCCGACCTCGTCAAGGAGGCCAAGGTGCGCCCGGGGCTGCTCGACTACGCCTCGAGCGGCAGCGGCACGGGCGGCCACCTCACGGGCGAACTCTTCGCGCAGCGCACCGGCACGAAGATCAATCACATTCCCTACAAGGGCACCAACCCCGCGCTCACCGACCTCGCGGGCGGTCAGGTGCAGATGATGTTCAGCGTCATCCCGCCCGCGCTTGCGCTGGTCAAGGGCGGGCGTCTGCGCGCCATTGCCGTCACCGGTGCCAAGCGCCTGCCGTCGCTGCCCGACGTGCCGACCGTGGCCGAGTCGGGCCTGCGCGAACTCGCGGGCTTCGAGAGCACGCTCACCTACGGCATCCTCGCGCCGCGCGGCACGTCCGATGCGTTCGTGAAGACGCTGTCGGCGCAGATGCTGCAGGTGGCGGGCGGCGCCGAGTTCCAGTCGCGCCTGGACGTGGAAGGCGCCGTGCCGCTGCTCGGCGGGCCGGCCGCGTACGCCGCGCTCATCGCGAAGGAAAGCGCGCTGTGGGCCGGCATCGTCAAGGCCTCGGGCGCGTCGGTCGACTGAGCGGCGACGCACCGCTTCCCACCCATCAACGATTCATCAAACCGGAGACTTCTCTCATGTCCTTCTTCCGTTCGTCGCTTTCGCGCCGCGCCATCGCTGCAGCCGTGCTGGCGTTGACTGCCGGCGGCCTGCTGCCGCTGACCGCTTCGGCACAACAGCAGCCCGCAGCCTTCCCGACCAAGCCCGTGCGCATCATCACGCCGTTCCCGGTCGGCGGTGGTCCGGACGGCGTGGCCCGCCTCGTGGCCGACAAGCTCTCGCGCGCCTGGGGCCAGCCGGTGGTGGTCGAGAACCGCCCGGGCGGCAACGGCTTCATCGCCATCGACGCCTTCAAGCGGGGTGCGAAAGACGGCCACGACATCATCGTTCTGGACAACGTGCACCTGGCCGCGTACCCGGCGCTGTTCAAGAAACTGCCCTACGACGCGTCGAAGGACTTCGACGCGCTGCTGCCGCTGTTCAAGACCTACTTCTTCTTCACCGTCGCGACCAACAGCAAGTACAAGACCGTGGGCGACCTGATCGCCGACGCCAAGGCCAACCCCGGCAAGCTCGACTACGGCTCGTGGTCGGTCGGCAACCCGGTGCACCTGGGCTCGGAACTGTTCGAGTCGGCCACCGGCACGCAGATGGAGCACGTGATCTACAAGGAGACCACGCAGCTGTACACCTCGGTCGCCACTGGTGAGCTGGCCTTTGCGCTGGGCAGCAGCGCCACCGCCGGCCCGCTGCAGCGCGCCAACAAGCTGCGCTTCCTGGCAGCGGCAGCGCCCCAGCGCGTGGCCGCTTTCCCCGACGTGCCGACCGTGAGCGAATCGGGCGGCCCGAAGGGCTTCGAGGTCATCGGCTGGAACGCCATCGCCGTGCCGAAGGGCTTGCCCGCCGCGGTCACCGACAAGATCAAGCGCGACATCGAGAAGGGCCTGGCCGAACCCGACGTGCTGGAGAAGTTCAAGAGCTTCGGCTACGAGCCGTTCCCGACGACGCGCCCGCAGTTCGACCAGTTCGTGGCGACGGAAACGAAGCGCTTCACCGACGTGATCCGCAAGGCGAACGTGTCGCTGGACTGACAGCGCGCGCCCAGGGCGCATCCGCAACGAACAAGGCACCCGCGAGGGTGCCTTTTCTTTTGGGCGCCGCGCCCAGGGCGAGAGATTGTGCTGTCCAAAAGTCACATGTTACGTATGGATACGCGACAGGGTAGACCGTCTACCGAAGGGCCTGACAGAGGCGGAGTGGCCCCGCATGGGGCCGGTCGCCCCGTTTCAGGGTAGCCCCTTGCAGGGATACGCGTAACTGGCACGCGTTCTTACATTTTTGACTTGCACATCCGAAATCGTCGCCGTGGGGAGGAGCAAGCCATTGCTGCTGCACACGGAGGTCCACCTGCCCAGTCAGTGAACGAAGAGGGAGTTGAGTCATGAACAAGATCTTCCGAACCCTGTGGAGTCCCACCGCCGGCACCTGGGTGGCCGCGCCGGAAATCGCGCGCGGCCACGCGCGATCGTGCAGCGGGGGCGGCGTGCGCGCGGTGGCGGCGGCGGCGGCAACGGCGGCGCTGTGGGTCTGCGTCGTGCCGGTGCTCGCGGCCGGCGGTGCGGGTGGCCAGCCGGTCGGTGACGCGTCGCTGAACGCGGGCACGGGCGGCAGCGACGGCACGGGCGGCAGCGGCGGGCTCAACGACACCACGGTCAATGCCTTCGGCGGCGCGGGCGGATCGTCCACGCCGGGCGGCGTCACGGCGGGGGCCAACGCCAGCATCGGCGGCTTCGGCGGTGCCACGCCGGGCACCGGCGGCGCGGCCGGCGCGGCCAGCACGCCCACCGGCCCCGGGGCGTTCCAGGGCGACGCCGGCGGCGCGGGCCAGGCGCAGACCGGTGACGCGGCCAACGGCAACGGCTACGGCGGGGGCGGCGGCGGTGGCTTCCAGGGCATGTCGATCGCCAACAACGTGGCCAATTCGTCCGACAGCTACACCGGCGGCATCGGTGGCGCGGGCGGCAACGGGTACTGGGCCGCGGGCGGTGGCGGCGCGGGCGGCTACGGTTCGATCCTCAGCGGCCCGCTCGGCAGCTACACGGCCACGGGATCTTCCACGGGCGGCGCCGGCGGCAAGGGCGGCGACGCCTTCTCGCAGGGCGGTGG
>NZ_JBWKYF010000046.1:0-54654 GCF_059423605.1 Variovorax sp. GW460-12-1-14-LB1 | reverse complement strand
GCCAAGTGCTCGACGTCTGAGCATCGCCGATCTGTTCAACCAGTCGACGTCAAGAGGGCCTTGAGGCCGCGCTTACTATCCATCACGCATTCTTGAAAAAGTGGTTGACGCCTGGTGGCCACTACGAAGGGCTTGGCAGTCTTTTTGAGTCGGCACTTCGGGAAGTTCGCGAGGAGACTGGACTTGCACAGGCGAGCGCTCATCGATGGACCCTGTTGAACGACATCCCGCTCGATATCGAAACCCTTGCAGTCCCCGCGCGACTCGAGAAGAGCGAGGGTGCCCACGCTCATCATGATTTTCTTTTTCTCGCGGTAGCGACGGAGTCAGTTGAACTCCAAGCTCAGCTCTCAGAGGTCCATGACGCGGCCTGGACGCCCGTCGCTGAGCTCAGAAAATCAACGGACCGTCGGGTTCGAATGCTCCATCAAAAACTCTTGGACATCGGCGTCATTCCCCGCGCAACGCCGGCGTCCTCCCGAGCCGAGCACTCGTCCTAAAGCTGAATCGTTCTGAGGACTTCCCGGCCCTTCATTCGACGGACCTGCGTGACGTACTTTGCGATGTCAGGAACACTGTAGTCCACAACGACTTCGACCACATCTTTGAGCGGTGCTCCTGAATGCTTTTTAGTGGGGTAGTCCTTGATGCGCTTGAAATCGTCCATTCCGCGAGGGTGTGGCATTGGAAACGTGTTGCCCGAGTTCATGCGGCATAGCCACACCTTTTCGCTATAAGCCTCTATCAACGCTTTTGCATCGATGGTGAGGACATCGTGCTCGAGCATCCTGTATTGCCGCGCGCCAAGCAAGCCGAGAAGCCGCTCTTGTCTAGCCCACATGAACACTCGGCCATTTAAGAACTTGTACCACTGCGCTGGAGTTGTCCCATCGATCAGCGCATCCTGCAAGCGCGATGGAAGCATGGGCTTCTGGTCGCGGATGAGTATCCCGCCAACAGTCGGCCCAACCAGCATTTTGTCTGGGCGATGCCCCTCTTCAAGACTCTGGCGTTCTGCGCCACTGACACTGAAGCGGTCCAAGACGGCCGTCGTGCTCAGCAGGCCACTGGCCTTGATGGAAGGCCATGTGTCTCTCTCCGCCATGTGATAGAGCGTTGGGTAATGCTCAACAAGGTCCTTGATTTCCATATGTGCTCCGCGCTACCACATGCGCCGGTCGATGATGTTTCGTTCGCTGAAATCCGTAGAGATAAGTGATACCGGCACGCCGCTCACCTTTTCCATCTCTTCGATGAACCGCAGGGTCTCCTCCGTCAGCTGCTCATATCTGAATGCCTTTCGGTTGGCCACGCCAAAGTAGTCCGCGAAAGTCAGAGCGATGTCGGTGCCGCCATTCAGCAGCAGAGAGCGCCGAAGTTGTGCCCAGTCGAACTCAGCCACGCGACGCCTTCGGCCAGAGACAGAGCCCACCTCCTTGTTGACCAAATTCTCTGGCGGAATGCCAGAGCGTCTGGCTATCTCTTCGAATGTGATTTCCTGGCTCATATAGCCCGATGTCCTGCCGTCGATTGAATCGCCGACCCGGATGGGATAGGTGCGGCAGACCGTCATGACGCGCCGGACATGTCGCGCGGCGAGACCAGCTTCCGCAAGACAGCCGGCCGCGGTGGTGGAGCGCGATGTGACGTGCGGGTAGTGGCCATGGTGAATGCTGAGCGATGTGCCCTGTGTACCTTCGAGCATGACTTTCTTGCCGCGGGATAGGCAGCTGGCAAAAAATTCGACCGTATCTCCAAGGTATCGCCTCAAGGCAGGCACGTCTCTGGCAAGCTGGACTTCGGAGTTGGGACGGCGGTACAGAATTTTGCGAGCAGTCGCGGCGCCTGTGCCCTGCGCCGTAGAACCGATCGCGCCTTTCAGAGTGCCGACTTCCCACTCAACGTCGGCGGCGTCGATGATCATTGCCTGCGGGTCAATCATGAGTTTGTCGTACGGCACGGCCAGTTCGCCGATCTCCCGAAGAAGAACATCGAGACCGATTACCGCGCCCGCGCCAATGACCAGCATCGCATCACGATTTCCCAGATAGCCTGAGGGAAGCTGGCGGAACGTGTAAGACCCGCTGTCGCCGCCGACGTATACCTGGTGACCCGCGTTGGGACCGCCTACGCGCACGAGAACGTCGTACTCAGGTGCGAGATAGTGGGCAATGTTGCCCTTGCCCTCGCTGCCATACTGGCCGCCGATGAGGATGTCAATATTGGGCTGAGCGATGACAGGGCGTGGCTGGAGGCGAGCGATCACGCGCGCGAACACGTCATCTGCGTTGCAGCGATCTGTGTCGATCACCACATCGGCAAGCTTGGCGAGGTCATTGACATGACGCTCGGACCATTTTGCAGAAAAATCTTGGTAAGAGCTGCCCTTGCTCTCGCGATCGAGCGACCGGTGGCGCTTCTCGAGAGCGGGTGTGCTGGCGTCCAGATGTACGTGCGTGACTGCCCAACCGCTTTGCCGCAGGAAGTGAACCTGCTGGGGAATGCGAACAGCATCGACCACCAAGAGGTCGAATTTCTCGTCGTTCATCAGTCGCCGATTCAATGCATCGGCGAGCCACCGGCCTCCAGTCGCGCGGTCGAGCCGCTGACCGGTACTTTGCAGGTGGCGACTGTCCCCATCCCTGCTTGTCGATTGCTCCTGAATAAGCTCCTTCGCTCTGATAAGCGTTGCGCCTGCCTTGCTTTGCAGTTGCGTCGCCAAAGCCGACTTTCCGGCACAGACCCTTCCTGACAAGACTACAGCTCTTGGTTTCATTGGCTCCTTGCTACTTGTCTACATGCACCTATCCCGGCCAGCGGTACACAGTTGTCGCAATCCCCTTGTCGACAAGCTCCTCGGCGATCAACTCTTTCACGATCTCCCAACTGGCGCCGCCATGGCCGGTCCCCACGCGCGGCATGTGAACTGATGCGCCGAGGTCTTCGGCAGCGCGTCGGACTTCGGTCAAGCACTTAGCCAGCGCTGCGTAACGAAGGCGCTGCGTAGGCGATGCTCCGATCCCTCGCTGCGCCACCATGTGGGCAACACAGATGTTGTCCGTCATCGCGCCAACAAAGACTTCACCCAGCTTCGGCACTCGATGGCGAGCTGTCGTTTCGGCTCTGAAGTCCGCCCAGACATCAGGAAATCGGCGTCGCAGTTGCGAAGCGAAGCCATTGCCTCCCCAAGCCGAGTTGGTGTCCGGAATGACATGTGCAATCAATTGAGGGCCAGTGCCCCTCGGCTTCAAAGCATCACCGTCGACTTCTAGAATTTCTGGTGCCTGATACTTGGTTCCCTCCGAAGCGATCAGAAGCCCGACAACTCGCGGCACAAGTCCGCCAGGGTAGGGTGCCAGCCCGACGCATTCCACACGAAGTGGCTTGCCAGGAACCCACTCTTCAGTGCCAATTGCGGTGAATCCAATCGCATTCGCCTCGGAAACCGCGCTGTCCTCGGGCACGCGCAGACCCACAGACACGGGGCAGTCGTAGCCCAGCGCTGGAATGATGTAGTCAACCTTGTAGCCGCCCTCATGAGCCGACGCGCAGAACGCTGCACAAGGTGTTCTTGCCAGCTTGATGAGGCGGATCAGGCATGCCTCAACCGAGACGTCGTACTGCTTGCGAAGCTCCATGACCTTATGGATCGACAAGCGTTGGTTTGCGAGCTGAGTAAAGCTGCCAGAGGGCATCAGAAGCTCAGCGGCACCAATGTTGCAGAGGACTTCCAACTGCCAGTTGTCGGGTGATGCAGCGGGATCTCCGCCTCGATGGCGAATTTGATCGGCACAGTCACTGAACAGCGTGTGGGCAATCTCGTGGGCGATCGAGAAGCGAAGCCTGCCGCGCGGCCTTGTCGGGTTGTACTCGAGGACCATTTTGCCGTCGGCAGCGGGCAAAAGGCGTGCGTCGGCAATGTCACCTCGAGCTTCAATATTGAGGCCCAAGCGTTGCGCGAGAATCAAAGGATCAAAAGGTGGTCCGGTCCATCCCTCGTCCATGGCCTGAAGAGAAAGCGCGCGCGCTTGGCCCTCCATCGTAGTGACAGGGTCGGCGCCGCCAGCAAATTTAAGTACGGACTGATTAGTCCACTTGTAGTTCCGCAGCATCAAAAAAATATGGGTTGTCCGGTGACCGCCCAGTGCGTGGGACGGCAGAGGTTGTGTCGGTTCGATTGAAGCATACGTCAGTCAGGCTGCCCTCACCAGTGGAGCAAACCGACGACCGTCTTACGTTGAATCCATACGCGTTCCCGGTCGTCAGCTGCGAGCATCAGACTGACCATTCGTGGGGCAGACGTGCACACGAAGAAGCGCTAGAACACGATCTTTGCTACATCTTCCGTTAGACCGATGGCTTGGAACGCACAAGTACGCTGACCTAGCAAAGCGTTGGCACGCAATGCTGAGAAAACGGTAGAAGTTCAGCCTGTCGTCTGTCGTCGCGTGAGGGCAGGCGGCCGACGTCGCACCGCTACGAAACGCGATACGATGATAAGGCCAAGCCGCGCAGAGGGTCTGCGGTCATGCCGCTGCTTCGACGTTGCGTCTTTTCATGGCGTCGGCGTCAGGTTCAGCAGCTCTTCCTTTCTGTTCCGGCATGGACCGGCGCGAGGCGTTCGCGTGTATGGACGACGATGAGGGCGTCCGCGTCCGTCAACGGCACCCGCACTTCAAATCCGCTTGAGCACATCGCGCAGGTGCTTCTGCATGTCGTCGCCGTTGCGTGCCACCAGATGGTCATGTCCCGGCGCGAACAGACCCTCGGCATCCTCCCACGGTCCGCTGACCAGCGGGATGCCGCAGGCGAGCGCCTCGAACATGCGCATTGTGGGAGCGCCCGGCAGGGCATTCGCGAACGGCTGGCGTGGCACATGGGCCGTTACCGCATGGCGCGCGAACACGGTGGGCATCTTAAAGTTGGGCAGCCATCCGGCGAAGTCGGCGCCCGCCGAATCAACGCGAAAGAGCGCGCGATCGGAGTGTCGCAGCGGCAAACGCCCTGGCTGATGCCACCGTCCCCATCTTCCAACCCCTCTCTCAAGCCGCCTTCGGGCGGCTTTTCGCTTCCGCATCCTTGTCTCGCCCAGCCATTCGCCCGGCCGTCTGGCCGGGCGCTATGCCGCCTGCTCATCGGCGCTGCGCGGCCTGACCCCTTCCCAGACACCAGCTTGCCCAACCTCATTCGGGCAAAGATTCTTGGAGACCCTCATGGAACTCATCACTCCAGAACTGCGCCAACTGTAGCTCGCCAACGGCGCGGCCTTGCGCGACAACCCTCACTTCGATCCGCGTCCGGTGGTCAAGTGGTTCAACCCTTGTGGCGCCGCGACCTGGCTCATCGGGACCGACACATCTACTGAGCAGCTTTCCGAGGCCCTCCCGACGGCTCATGGACTGTGGCGTGTACCGATTTCACGGC
Source organism: Variovorax sp. GW460-12-1-14-LB1 (assembly GCF_059423605.1). NCBI lineage: Bacteria > Pseudomonadati > Pseudomonadota > Betaproteobacteria > Burkholderiales > Comamonadaceae > Variovorax > Variovorax sp. GW460-12-1-14-LB1. The sequence continues at coordinate 49,230 of NZ_JBWKYF010000046.1, read as the reverse complement.
GGGTGAAACGACCATCCGCTCCTTCGAGAGTCGCACGGTTCTGGCCACCTTGCTCTAGTTCTCGCTTCTCGCGTTCAGCGCCTTGCGCTCAAGAGTCCTACGTGCTGCTCGACACTCTTCAACCATTGTCATGAGGCGCCATTGGGAAATTATCACGAGGACGAGCATTGCGATCTGCATCACAGCAGAGAATGCTGGCCCTGTAGGTTTGCTAGAGCCGAAAAAGTGCGCCATCGGTGAGGCGTCTGGAAAGTGCTTCACCAAGAGTTGGTAGGCCGGAAATGCAAGCGCCGTCGTGGCCACCATCAAGAAGTACAGAAATAGGAAGACGACCCTTACATGTCCGGCAACGAGTAACGCCGGGTCGTGCGTCATGATCCAAATTCGCTGCTGACTCTCTTCGTGCATCTTGATGAGACGCTTTTTGGCGAACACCGAGACAGCTGACATTGATCTGCGAATGAGGGCTCGTCCATGATTGACGACCAGTCCAACGATCACCGCCACAAAAACCGTACTGAACCACCACTCAGGTGTGGTGATCATCTTTGAGATTCCATCCACCGAATCGTTCTCCTACAAGTATTGCTGTTGAGATTCTCGATGATTGATCGCAACGCTCCGGCCCTACGGCGATTGAAATTCCCACCATTTCAGAAGCCCAACTTTCACGGTCGCCGGCAAGAAGGAGAGTGCGGCGATCAGCACCGTAGCAGGAGGGCGGGGAGGCTGGCGATGCAGCGCCGGACGAGGCCTGATGCTGGAAATCTTGCCGAATTCCTGGAATCCAGAAAATTTCAGACCTATATGACTGAGGTGAGCACGTAGGAGAGCTCAGCTCTTCCGTGTTGGCTTGCGCGCGGGCATCGCAGTCTTGTTCAGGACCGCTTGGTTCTTTCTCCGCAGCAACCCGCCTTCCGACGTGGGGGCGTTTGTGGCAACGATCCCATCGAAAAGCGCAGGCAGCGTCGTTCCCAAGCTGTAGCAAAGCGTCGCCAAGGTCATCAGAGAGGGGTTGATGTAGCCCCCTTCGAGCTTGGAGATCCGCGACCGCTCAACCTCGGCGTCGAAAGCCAGTGCGACTTGGGTCTTGCCGGCGGCAAGTCTGAGTTTCTTCAGGTTTTTCCCGAGCGCCAGTGTTACTGCATTGGGCAGTGTGCCGACCGTTGGTTCTGGCGGGGGCGGTGCTTTTCGACTGGCATTTCTCATTGCCGCTGAGGGTCAAGAAATGTGCACCTCAGGGAAACGTCTTAAACGGCACATGTGAGAAAATGTGTTCTATAAGACATATTTCTCGGCATCGAGAGCGAGGCCCATTGCAAGTCGGCAAGCAGGCGGCGCCAAACCCAACCCGATTCAACACAAGGAGATGTCAGATGACCAACTTCGTCCACTGCCGCGGCTGCGGCCACCAGATCCACGAAACCGCCCCGACGTGCCCCAAATGCGGCGCGCCTCAAGCTGTGGCACCGCAGCTTGCATCCACCACCCATGCACCATTGGCTGGAGCTCCTGGTCCCTACGGCTCGATCCCCTGGTTCCGCCAGCGCTGGGCCTTGGTCTGCATGTTCCTGGTCTTCGCTCCAGCAGCCGTGGTCGTCGCCTGGAGCGGCGAGATCTACTACTTGGCGGGCACAGCCATCAAGACCTTCCCGAAGAGCGCCAAGATCATCATGACGGTGATCACCGCACTGCTGCTGATCGCCCTGGCGGGCGATGACGAGGCCTTCCAAGGCTTTGCCGGCATGACTCTCATCGGTGGCGCCATCGGCTTGTCGATCCGTAAGTGAGCCGAGCGGTCAACCACTTCTTTCCTTTCCATACCCCATGAAAACCATCATCAAGGCGCTTCTCACGCCGTGCATGTCCGTGGCCTCCGCACTCCTGCTGGCCGGCTGCGGCCCCTCGACCTTGGATTTCCGTAACGCCGAGGTCGTCAACGGCAAGATCTTCCGGGCTGGTGCCGACAAGCCGTACTCTGGTCATCTCACCAACGCACCCGCACGTGCGGCGATCGTCGGCCGCAAGGACTATGCGGCGTACCAACAGGTTCTCTCCAACGTCTACACATCCTTGGGCATTCAGGCTGGCATCTACACTGGTGCTGCCGTCTGCGACGTCGATGTCGATCAAGGTGTTCTGGATGGCAAGGCAGTCTGCCGCGCCACTGCGGATCAACTGCTGTCCGACGAGATGAGTTTTGACAAGGGAGCGCTGGATGGACGCATCAAGACCTACTTTCCTCGCAACGGCGGCAAGCTCGCAGCAGAAGCGCAGTTCGACAACGGCGTCTTGGATGGCGACATGACGATGTACGGGCCCGAGTCGGGGCGCAAGATCCTGCTGGTGAGTTTCAAGCAGGGGAGGGTGCACGGCAAACAGGAAATCGTCGACGACGAGACCGGCAAGCTGGTCTTCCGCGCCACGTACTCCAAGGGCCTGGTCGACGGCGAGCTCGTACGCTATTCGCGCGGAACCGACCGGCTGGAGTATCGCGTCAGGATGGTCGACGGGGTCAAGGATGGCATCGAGGAAAACTACGACGTCTTCTCCGGCAAGCTCAGCGATCGCCGCGGATGGAAGATGGGCAAGCTGCACGGCGACGTTATCGCTGCGACCCAGGACAGCGACAGGAACACAACGGACGAGCTCAAGGTCGTGGCCAGGTACGACAACGGCGTGGAGGTGCCGCTGGCGCCGACAGCGACGCCGACGGTGATGGTTGTGCCGCCAGGCGCTGCCTCCAATGTGCAGGGCTGCGTGGATACGCAGATCGTCGCCTTCCGCGTTCAGCACGGTGAGGATGAAGTGATTACCGCCGATCAGCTCGGTGAATGGGAGGCCGAGTGCCGCGGCGGTAAACGCCCGGGCTGAAGCAGCTTTTTCTCTTCGATCCTCCAACCCTCCTCAAGCCGCCTTCGGGCGGCTTTTTCGTTTCCGGGTCCCCCGTTTCGCCCGGCCGTTTGGCCGGGCGCTATGCCGCCTGCTCACCTGGGCAGTGTGGCCAGACCCTTCCCATACACCAGATTACCCGCACCGCTCGGGCAAAGACTTGGAGTCTTCCATGGAACTCATCACCCCTGAGCTGCGCGAACGGTTGTTGGCCAACGGCGAAGCCTCGCGCGACAACCCTCGCTTCGATCCGCATCCCGTGGTCAAGTGGTTCAACCCCTGCGGTGCCGCCACCTGGCTCATCACCGTGCGCCGTATCGGCGCTGTTGTTTAGCGCGGGCTCAGGCCGCTCGGAAAACCGGAGAACCATCCGATGCCCACTCGACTTACCTTGGCCAGTAATGGCTGTAACCGGGAAACCGGCAGGGGACCACAGCATGTCGAGAGCAAGGCCCCCAGGGACCGAAACCGTTGTAGGTTGGCCAGGGGTCAGGGCAAGACGTGCAAGGCGAATGCTGAATTGCGTGAATCCCAGGCCAGGGACTTGAGCCAGGTCTTGACGCATCAACGGTTGAAGCGTCACTGCCGCGTGGAAGGCGGGCACCAGCCGGTGCTGCCCTCCGAAGGAAGATGCCGATCAGTGATAGGCAGCTTCGATCCGGTCACGCGGACCACCCCGCATCGCGGGGCCAATGGCCGAACGGGGCGCCTAACCACGTCCGATCTGAACGACAGCGTAAATGCGGGATCGCCTAAATGGGTTGGCTTTGCCTGTCCCACATGGCGACGGAGCCACCATATTAGCCAAACGCCCGGGGTAATGCCCGGGACAGCCGCTCTCGGGCGGACGGTCATGCGTGAAACCGCACGGGCAACCGTGAGGGGAATCGCCGCTGGCCGGGTGAAGGGTGGCGTACTTGCGGAGGCTTGTTCCTTCATGACGGCGCGGGGCTCGTCCCCACGGAGACGCTGATGCGATCCGAAGTCGTGGAGAAGCGGCTTGCCTCAATCCCTGCCTTGTCGCGTCAAGGCAAGCGGATCAACGGACTGTTCCGCCTCCTGGCCTGTCCCTTCATTTGGGAGCGGGCCTACGAGGATATCGCCCCTAACCAAGGCGCACTGACGCCTGGCGTTGATCCCGCCAACACTCTCGACGGCTTCTCGCTGGAGAGGGTTCAGCAGATCATCGGCCGGGTGATGGATGGTTCGTACCGTTTTGCCCCAGCGCGCAGGCAGTACATCCCCAAGCCTGACGGTCGGAAACGACCGCTGGGCATCCCCACGGCAGACGACAAGCTCGTGCAAGCTGCGGTCAAGATCGTGCTCGAGTCCATCTACGAGCCGGTCTTCTCCGCGCGATCACACGGGTTCCGCAAAGGGCGATCCTGTCACAGCGCGCTGGATCAAATCCGGTACGGCTGGAGCGGGACAAAATGGCTGGTCGAGTTCGATGTGTCGGGTTTCTTCGACAACGTTGATCACGACATCCTCCTGGAGTTGCTGCGCAAACGCATTGACGACGATCAGCTCATAAGGCTCATCGGGCGCATGCTGAAGTCTGGCTACATGGAGGACTGGACGTTCCACCGAACGTTCAGTGGCACGCCCCAAGGCGGTGTGATCTCGCCGATCCTTGCCAACATCTATCTCCATGAACTCGATGAGTACATGGAAGCGAAGAAAGCAGGATTCGATCAGGGCAAGCGGCGCCGGACCAATCCGGCCTGGGACGCTCTGAAAAAGCAGATCCAAAATCGGCGCCGGAAGATCGAACGCAGAAAGGCGCGGGGCGACGAAACGGAAGTCCCGCAACTGATGGCAGAGATCGGGGAGCTAGAGCGCCAGCGCAAGAAGGTGCCTTACTCGGACTGGTTCGACCCAGGATTCCGCCGGCTTGTGTATTGCCGCTATGCCGATGACTTCCTCATCGGCGTGATTGGCAGCAAGGATGACGCCAAAGCCATCATGCAGGAGGTTCAGGAATTCCTGGGCCATCGGCTGCGGCTGGAAACGTCGCCGAGCAAGACCGGCATCCGCAAGGCCAGCCAGGGGGCATCCTTCCTCGGCTACAGCGTGAAGACATATACGCACCATCGGCACCACCGCTACAAGCGGCCAGGTCAGAGCACCACGCTCGCCAAGGTGGCCAGTGATCGCGTGCAGCTTCACGCACCCGTCGAACGACTGGCGCGCTTCGCCGAACGCAACCGTCTCGGTTCGTATTACGCGAACAGGGGCACGATGCGGCCGGAGTGGTGTAACCACTCCGACGTGGAGATCATCATGCGGTTCAACGCGCTGATGCGAGGCTTGGCCGAGTACTACAAGCTCGGAACAAGCTGGCGCCGGGAGATCAGCCGCCTCCACCATGTGTGGTGGCGCAGCCTGATCAATACCCTGGGACGCAAGCACAAGTGCTCGGCCGCGAAGGTCTGCCACATGCTTCGGCAGGGGAATGGAGACCAAGGGCTGTGGTACGACAGCCGCCAGGGCAAGCGCTTGATGCGCGTGTTCGCCTTGAAGCACATCGACGATGGGCCCGTGCAGCGCATGGACCTTGATCGCATGCCCGGCATTCTCGGCAATCCTCGAACGGACGTCATCGACCGTTTGAAGGCCGGGGTATGTGAAGCATGTGGTGCTGTCGGTGTGCCGCTGGAGGTGCATCATGCCAAGCGCCTGGATGACGTGAAGCACAGGAGCTTGCAGGTTCGCGTCAAAGCGGCCCGCACGCGCAAGAGGGTTGTCCTCTGCCGAGCCTGTCATCACGCGCATCACGAAGGGCGGCTCGAAGCCAGGCTCAACAGTCTGGATGCAAGTGCAGGAGCCGGATGATGGGAAACTATCAAGTCCGGTTCCGTGGGAGGGGTAGAGGGCAATCCCTCCGGGAACCCTCGCCTCTACCCGACGAGCTGGACCCCAATGATGAAGACACCGCCTATGGGCTCGGCGATCTTGGCACGGGCACCCCTGAACTTGGCCACGTGTCGGTGCGCGAACTGATGTCGATCCGGTTGATGCGCGGCACCCCGGGCATCGAGCGTGACCTGCATTGGAAGGCGAACAAGCCTCTGAGCGCGTACGCGCGCCTGGCGCGGCTCGCAGGTCGCATCGTCGACTGAGATTTCCCTGCCCCAGAACAGCCCGGCACGACCTCGCGGTCGGCCGGGCTTTTTGTCGTCTGTGTTGCGGCTTCACTTCCACCCACTTGCTTCAAAGGATCTTTCCCCTTGTCTTACGTTCAATGTCCCCAGTGCGGCTCGGACCGCATCGAAACCCGAGACGTCGCCCAGCGCACAGGCGGCACCCTGGGCGGTCTCGCTGGCGCGGCCGGCGGCATCGCAGGCGCGCTGCGTGGCGGCCGCGCCGGCTTCACCCTCGGCATGGCCGCAGGTCCCATCGGCGGAAGCGTCGGCACGGTGATTGGTGTCGTCCTCGGCGGCCTGGGCGGCGGTGCCCTCGGCACCGAGGTCGGCGCTATCTTCGGCCGTGTTGTCGACGATCGTGTCTTGAACAACTGCCGCTGCATGAGCTGTGGCCACAGCTTCAGCGGCCGGCGCGGTGCGTCCGAGCCTTCGTTTTCACCATCGCCCCCGATGTCTTCGGAACCGTCCGGCATGGGACCCGAGCATGCGGGCTTCGATGACGATCACGATCCGGATCTCGATCAACTCTGATCCGCGCGCCCGCGCAGCCATGCCGTCTTCACCGCGGCATTGGCCATTGCCTTCTTCCTGAGCCTTCGGCTCGCGTTCTCTTCCCCCTCACACACGCATGCGCCCCGGCGCATCTCCTGCGACTTCATCCGCAGAGGCTTCGTCGCGCGTCTTCTACCCAAGCACCCTATGGCACATCTCATCGAAACAATGGCCTTCACCGGCGACACTCCCTGGCACCTACTCGGCCAGGGGACGAGGCGCCGAACTTGCAGCCGCGAAGGGCACGGTGTGGGGCCTGCTCAACGCCGTGACCGAGTTCGTCGACCACGAACGCCGGGCCCGCAGCCCTGAATACCGGCTCGACAGCGCCTGGTTCGGCCAGGGCGCGGCGATCAAGCAACGCGCCCTTGACCACGCACTTCAACTCACGTCCTGAAGCCCTCTAGCAGGGGTCGCTTTTACCCCCCCGTCCCCCCAAAAAGAAGCCTCTCTCCTTCGCAGGAGAGGGGCTTTTTGCCGGACGGACATCAGAACCTCCCAAGGAGAAAAACATGGTGAATACACGTGCGCAGCGTCTGAGAACACCGCGTTCGACGGCCCGCCCGCTGCTCCAGTTGGTCGAGTCTCCGCCGACGTGCGAGCTCGGCTGTGATCATGGGCCTGGCCTGCATGAGGCCGGCCTTGGCAACCTCGACGCCGCCGCGGCCCTCGGCCAGGATCCCTTCAAGTCCCAGGTCCGCCTCTGGATGGAAAAGACCGGCCGGCAGGACCTGCTACACCCCGTGCGACTGGATAACGACAGCAGCGCGTACTGGAGCCGGTTGCTCGAGCCGATCGTGGCGGCCCACTACACGATGCGGACCGGGCGCAAGGTCCGGTGCGTCAACACCACGCGGCGGCATCCAGAACATCCCTGGATGTCCGCCACCGTCGTTCGCGAAGTCGTCGGATCCTCCGAGGTCCAACTGCTTGAGTGTTTGTCGGTCGGCATGCAGAAGGCCCCTGTGTGGGCCTTGGGCGTTCCCGAGTACATCCGGCTTCGGGTCCTGCATCAACTCGCCGTTACGGGCGCGCAGGCCGCTGATGTGGTTGTGCTGCTAGGCGGTCAGGACCTGCAGGTCTACCGCATCGAGCGCCACGAGTTCGAGATCGCGCGGCTCATCCGGCAGGAGCGGGCTTTCTGGCGACATGTCGAGCGCGACCAGGCGCCTCCCCCATCGGACGGCGACGGATGAGTGCAGCGAGCGCCCCGCGACGTCAGCGTGCCCGTCCAAACGGCCACCAGCGACGGCGCCGCGCGGTCCTCGCCTCGAGCGGCCGCAGGTCCAGGGTGTCGTAGTTCGTGAGCGGCGCACCGGCACGCCGACGCAATTCCGTCTCGAGTTCGTGCGCGATACCACGGGCGTGAAGGTCTCCCGCAAGGGCCTTCCTGCGCCACTCGGTCGCCATCGTGCTCAGCACCTCGTCGGGCAGCTCCTGCTGTGTCGTCATGCCGAGATTGTGCCGTCGGACCTTGCTGCCGGAGGACCATCTGCGCGTGCAGGAGGGCACTGTGGCTCTTTCCTCTCTTTCCCGCTCTTTTCTTCTTCACCAGCCCGCCTTGCGCGGGCTTTTTGACGTCCAACCGATGCATCACCTTCTCTCTCACTCCATCTTCCCGCTCCAGGGCGTCTTCCCTCGACCTCGCGATCTGAGCGGAACTGATTTCGGGCTGGTGCCTGTGTCCGACGCGAAGGCCTGACATGGGCACCATCGTCTACCGCGCTACCAAGGACCAGGCCGTCCATGACGAGTTGGCCAGCGTTGGCTCCCATGGCACGGTGCTGGCGTACCGCGTGATCGGCAACCGGTTGTGGTTCCTGGCCCAGACCCGCACCGGAGACAACGCCGGACGCAAGTGGATCGGCCTCACGCTCATCGATTGCCGGTATGGCGAGGCGGCCGTCAAGAGCATGGACGAGACCGTCGGACCTTGCTACTACGACTGCCCGCTCGCTTTCCTCGAGCATGCGGATGCGCCCATGGGCACGTATGCCGGCGCCTGGCGCGAGCAAGTGCGTGCCTTCCACGCGAACCGGATGGCCAGGCGGGCGGTGATCCGGCCCGGCTTGCGTGTCGCGTACGGCGACCACACCTATGTGCTGCGCCGCAGCCTCGGACGGCGGGGCTGGGACGTCGCGCGCGAGAGCGACGGTCTCGTCTTCCGCCTCAAATCCCGACAACTTGGCCGCGCCACGGTGCTGCCCTCTCTGGAATTCCGACCATGAACAACGATTTCCAGCGGCACGAGACGGTGCCGCCCTACACCCGAAACCTCGCGGCGACCGACCAGCTCAAGTGGTCGGCCGAGTTCGAGGTGCCCGCGATCGGCGCCGACATTCTGATTCGCATCAACAACATCGGCCGCGCCAAGGTTGTGGGCTACGCCACGCTGGACGGCTACCTCGGCGTGATGTCCATGCCCCACGAACCGCCGCCCTGGTGGGTGCGCCAGAACGGACCGCCCAGCCTCGAGAATTCAGCGCTAGCCTTTGGCGCTGAGATCTCTCCTGTCACATCGAAGGAGAAGGTGCCATGAGCGGCCTGTCCCTCGTGTTCACGGCGAGCATCGATGTCTTCGACGAAGAAGCCTTGCGCCGTGCAGCCTGCGCGCAGGCGTCCAAGGAAGGGCTCACCGAAGAGGGCTGGGCGTCCCTGCGCCAAGGCATTGCGAGCGACCTGATCATGCTGCTCGATCCGGGCGCGATCCCCGGTGCAGGCTTCGAAATCCGGCACTCTGTGTGCGAAGCAGATGGCGGTGGCGCATGAAGCGACCGCTACCTCCGACCAACGTCGAGTTCGTCACGGACCTGATGGAGTTCAGCGCCCATGGGGCGTTGATCCAGGCCTTCGTGCTGCAGGCATTGACGTACTACGCGCAGAAGGTGGCTGCAGCGGATCCCGAAGCGCTGGATACCGGAATGGTCAGCGGCCATGCCTGGCACGGCTGTGCCCTCGAAATCCAACTAAAGCTCGAACAGCGCTTCGGTAGCTAGGCCCTTCGTTCCTTCTTGGGCTCCGCGAGCCCGAGCCACCCCTTCCACCCCGCAGGCCCGGACTTCTTCTCGAGCCCATGCAGTGGGCAGGCGAGGGCGGTGCGCTGCGGCATTGATTCTCAAAGGAGAGCACCTTGGTCACCACGATCTCACGAGGTGGTCTGGCGCTGCGCGCTGCGTCGACTGCACCCGCCGAACCATTCACTTATCACTTCACCCGCATCAGCCGCAATGCGAAGACCGGGCCCATGGCGGTCACGACGACGAGCGCGAACACATGTCCTCCGAACTGTGGCCTGCGGCGCAACGGCTGCTATGCCGAGAGCGGGCCGCTGGCGATTCACTGGAGAGCCGTCTCGGAAGGCTTGCGCGGCTCGACCTTCGACGAATTGCTGCAGGAGATCAGCACGCTGCGTCGCCGTGCGTTGTGGCGCCACAACCAGGCAGGGGATCTGACACCATCCTCGCCGGGTGTGATCGATGCTGGGTTGCTTCTCAGGCTCGCGAGGGCGAACAGAGGGCTGCGCGGCTTTACCTACACCCACTACCCGCCCACGCCAACGAACGGCGCAGCCATTCAGCAGGCGAATCAACTCGGCTTCACGGTCAACCTGAGCGCGCAGACGCTGGCTCAGGCCGACAGCCATGCCAGCCTAGGGATCGCACCCGTCGTCGTCGTTCTGCCGCAGGGAACCACCAAGCCTGTGCGCACGCCAGCAGGCCGTCAGGTCTCCGTGTGCCCAGCAAGCCTGGGCAACATTGACTGCCTGAATTGCGGCATCTGTCAGCAGCGTGATCGCTCCGTCATCATGGGTTTCCCAGCCCATAGAGTAGGGGCCAAGCGCGTGGAGGCGATCTTCCTCGAGGAGACACTCCGGTGAGGCAAGTCGATGAGACACGAGCCTCAAGCGCACAGTCTCAAGAAGCGGAGATCTTGTTCGACGAAGAATTCCTTAGCCAGGTGGACCGTGCAATGCTTGCATGCAGGCAAGCTGATCCCTATCGCTTGGAAGAGGTGCGGCGGGCTGTGGAGGCTGAGAGTCAGGTCGCCAACTTGACGAACGCATACGGGATTGATCGGCGAAGCGATCGTGGCCGCTAGGAAATCGGTTGAGAGAAAGTCCGGGCACTCCTTCACGAATTCGTTTCGTGAAGGAGTGCCCAGACCGTCAGTAGCGATTTCTTTTTTTGAGGTTTTCTTATCGTCTTAGAGCGCAAGAGCCCATGGCTCAGAAGGCGCTCGAAGAGCTCATCTTGGCCAACTGCCAACTAACTAAAAAACGGCACAATGCGCTCATGCCAAATATCGCCTCAATTCTGAAAGCCGAAATCTCCCGCGTAGCTCGCAAAGAAGTGCGAGCTGAGATCGAAACGCTGAAGAAAGCATCCGTCGCACATCGGTCGTCCATTGCCGACCTGCGCCGTCAAGTGAGTGCGCTGGAAAAGGAGCTGCGCCGCGTCGCGAAGGGCGCGGTACGTTCTTCCGCAGCTCCTGCTTCGGGTGATGATGCAGGCGAGGTGACGAAGCGTCGCTTCAGTGCTTCCAGGTTAGCGGCACATCGCGCAAAGCTTGGTCTATCTGCTGCGAGCTACGGACAGCTGGTTGGTGTGTCCGGACAAACGATCTATCACTGGGAACAAGGCAAGGCGCGGCCGCGGGCCGCGCAACTCGAGAATCTTGCTGGGGTGCGAGAGCTCGGTGCTCGCGAAATTGCGGAGCGTCTCTCCACGCGATAGCGCCGAATCTCTGCCGGAGCAGCGCTGCGGTATTCGGATCTGCGCGATCCGATCGCCGGTGCGTCGAAAGAGCTGCCGGTTTGCAGCAAGACGCCGGAGCGAGTAACGATACAGTCGTGTTGACCGCTGCCGAAAATTGACCTTTGGGTCCGCCTAGGTTTTTCGACCGTCAGCCTAGTCCTCGATACGACTTGCCAGTCGCACGACCTCCGCCAACTCGGAAAGCTGCCCGGCGTGCTGCGCTGCTAGGCGCGCCAGTTTCTTGCGGCCAAGGGCGAGCAAATGCACCTCAACTTGCCGGCGATCAACAAGGCTTGGTTTTCGTTTCACGAGTCCCGCTTCCTCGCACCTTGAAACCAGGGCGACCACGCCATGTGGTTGAGCTTGCAGACGTTCGGCGAGTTCCCCGATAGTGGCCCATTGGCGATCGGGAAATCCCTGCGTGTGCAGCATCAGCTGGTACTGAAGCACTGTGATGCCCTCGACGCGCGCGGCATCTTCGCTGAATCGCAAGAAGCTGCGCAGCCTGAAACGAAATTCCGACAGTGCTTCGAAGCGCTGTTTCTCTATGGTGCCTTGGTCGTCCGACATGACATTTCTTGGAAGTAGCCGCCGAATGTATCAGCCATCTTCGAAAGGGTAGGGTTATTACTCACAAGGTGACATAGTTAATGTCATACCATGACATATCTGAGCAGAGGCTGACCAAATGCGGTCGCATAGCCGCTTTTCACCTCGGCGCTCGTTGCGAGCGAGCACGGGTGCTCGGCCTCGTTGGGGTCGTGCCTTTCTTTGTCTGAACTTCTCTCCCCCCACTTCATGAAGATCAAGAGTCAGAAGGACTTCCTGTCCGGTGTCATGTTCGTTTGCGTCGGACTTGCCTTCGCGATCGGCGCAACCAACTACACGATAGGAAGCGGCGCGCGCATGGGACCGGGCTACTTCCCGCTAGTGCTTGGTGTCTTGCTTGCTATCGGAGGAGCGGTCGTGATCTTCGGCGCACTCACCTTCCAGATACCTGACGGCGATCCGGTTGGTCGCATCGCATGGAAGCCTCTGTTGTTAATCATCGGTGCCAACCTCGTATTCGGGTTGCTTCTGGGAGGGCTGCCGACGTTAGGCGTTCCCGCCATGGGCCTGCTGATCGCGATCTACGCGCTGGTGGTGATCGCCAGCATCGCAGGAACCAAGTTTTCTTTGAAGACCTCGCTGATTCTCGCGACGATTTTGGCGATCGGGAGCTATCTCACATTCATCGTTGGCCTGAGTCTGCAGTTCCAAGTCTGGCCTACCTTCATCACGGGCTGAGGACTACTCATGGAACTGATAAACAACCTGTCTATTGGCTTCGAAGCGGCGTTCACGCTGCAGAACTTGGTCTATGCATTTGTGGGTTGTCTGCTTGGAACGCTGATCGGTGTGTTACCGGGCATTGGTCCGGTCGCGACGATCGCTATGTTGCTTCCGGCAACCTACGCGCTCCCGCCGGTGGCGGCGTTGATCATGCTGGCCGGCATCTACTACGGATCACAGTACGGCGGTTCAACGACGGCAATCCTGGTCAATCTGCCCGGAGAATCCTCGTCGGTCGTCACTGTGATCGACGGCCACCAGATGGCCAAGCAAGGGCGAGGGGGACCGGCGCTTGCTGCAGCGGGCCTTGGATCCTTCTTCGCTGGCTGCGTCGGCACGCTCGTTCTTGCCGCATTCGCTCCACCTCTGACAGAGCTTGCGTTCAAGTTCGGCCCCGCTGAATATTTTTCATTGATGGTGTTAGGCCTGATTGGAGCAGTGGTTCTGGCGTCCGGGTCCTTAATCAAGGCCATCTGCATGATCATGCTGGGCTTGCTATTGGGCTTGGTTGGAACTGACGTGAACTCGGGCGTAGCACGCTATAGCTTTGACATCCCAGAATTGACCGACGGAATTAGCTTCATCGCAATCGCCATGGGTATCTTCGGGTACGGCGAGATCATCGCGAACCTTTCTCAAAGTGAAGAGGACCGTCAGGTCTTCACCGCAAAGCTGCAAGGCCTGATGCCGACCAAGGAAGACTTTAGGAACATGCTTCCTGCTGTGCTGCGAGGCACCGCCCTTGGCTGCTCTCTCGGCATCCTTCCTGGCGGCGGCTCACTGCTCTCGGCGTTTGCGTCCTACACGTTGGAGAAGAAGCTGAAGCTGCGCGATGGCGAAATCCCATTTGGAAAAGGGAACATCCGCGGCGTGGCAGGTCCAGAGTCGGCCAACAATGCAGGAGCGCAAACCTCCTTCATTCCGCTGCTCACCCTCGGCATACCGGGCAATCCGGTGATGGCATTGATGGTTGGAGCCATGACCATTCACAACATCCAGCCAGGCCCACAGGTCATGACGAGCAATCCGGAGCTCTTCTGGGGCCTGATTGCATCGATGTGGATCGGGAACCTGATGCTGATTGTGCTGAACCTGCCCCTGATCGGGATTTGGATAAAACTCTTGTCGATTCCCTATCGATGGCTGTTTCCCGCCATTGTTCTGTTCTGTGCCATTGGCGTCTATTCAACGAACAACAACACTTTCGATGTCTGGATGGTTGGCTTCTTCGGTGTAGTGGGCTACGCCTTCATCAAGCTAGGCTGCGAGCCCGCCCCTTTGTTGCTCGGCTTGATTCTGGGGCCGATGATGGAGGAAAATCTTCGACGTGCGCTATTGCTTTCACGAGGTGATTGGAGTGTTCTTGTGACGCGCCCGATCTCCGCGAGTTTGCTGGTCTGCGCGATGCTTTTGTTGGTCATCGTGCTCTTGCCCGCGGTCAGAAATAAGCGCGAGGAAGCGTTCGTCGAGGAAGGCTGATTCGTGGTGGTCTTGTATTGGAGAAAGCTCTTTCGAATCGCGAGTTCACTGTTCTCGACATGCACTCGCACATGCGATTGTTCGAGCGATCGAACGAGGCTTGTGATCTTGGTGCTATCGATGGGGCTGACGGCCTGCGCAACTTCCTGCCCGCCGCCGCATGCCGCCCTTGCCCCAAGTACATCCGGAGGGGGCGATGCGTTCGCACGTGGAGACGCGCAAGTGACCGGTCCTTCGGCTGTGCCGACTGAGGAGCCAGAGTTTACGTGGCCAGCTAGAGGCAAGATCGTCGGTCGCTTCGATGGGAAATCAAACCGAGGAATCGACATCGCCGGTCAATATGGTGATGCCGTTGTGGCGGCGCGTGACGGCAAGGTGGTACTAGTGAGCAATGCACTCGCTTCATACGGAAACATGGTCGTTCTCATGCATGATGAGACCTTGTTGACAGCCTACGCCCTTCTCGACCGGACGCTGGTAAAAGAGGGCGAAGTGGTTCGTAAAGGCCAGCGAATCGCTGACATGGGGCATCGTGCCACTGGTGATGCCGCATTGCACTTCGAGGTTCGAAAGCAGGGCGTTCCGGTCGATCCGTTGCCGTATCTGCTCGGCCACGCGAACTGAAACACCCTCTGCCCGGACGTCACCGGCGGATTCGGTGCCGGGCCGGCGAGACGCCATGCATCGATCTGGACCACGCGTACAAGCGAACTCCTAGGAAGGCAGAAATCAGCTGTGCAGTACTTGGAAAGAATTGACTGGGAGCGCTGGAGCGGCCCTGCGTTCGCGGGGCTGCGAATTGTTCTGATCGTTGCAGTCGCATGGATCACCATCAGTTTGCTCCAGCGCATGGTGCGCACAGTGCGCCTACGCATCGAAAGACGAATGGGTGGTGCGGAAGGCGCTCGCCGCGCGGAGACGCTGGGTCGTGTCGTTCGATACCTCATTGCGTTGATCATCAGTGCGATTGCTGTGATGCTCGTGCTCGCAGAAGTCGGCGTCTCGCTCGCTCCCATTCTTGGTGCTGCCGGCGTCGTCGGCCTGGCTATTGGCTTTGGCGCGCAAAGCTTGGTGAAAGACTACTTCACGGGGTTCTTTCTGCTATTTGAAGACCAGATCCGCACTGGTGACGTCGTCAAGATCGCAGGCATTGGCGGGTCCGTCGAAGACATCACGTTGCGGCACGTTCGTCTGAGGGACTATGACGGCAATGTGCATTTCGTCCCGAACGGGTTGATCACTTCGGTCACCAACATGTCGCGCTCTTTCGCCCAGGCAGTGGTCGATGTCGGTGTGTCTTATCGCGAAGACGTCGATGAAGTGATGAAATTGATGTGCAAGGTCGCCAGCCAGTTGCGTGCAGACCCCCAGCACTCGAGCCGTATCCTCGCCGATCTGGAGATGGCCGGTGTCGAACGGCTCGACGACAGCGCCGTGATCTTGCGATGCCGCTTCAAGGTAGCGCCGTTGCAGCAATGGACCGTACGCCGCGAATATCTGCGTCGACTCAAGGCCGCGTTTGACGACCAAGGTATCGAGATTCCGTTCCCTCATATCACCTTGTATGCCGGGGCAGGTAAGGACGGCTTCGCCCCAACATTTCCATTGCGATTCTCAGGCGAGGGCAGTGCATCGGACTCCGGTGACAACCCCTCACCATGATCTTCGCCGATACGAGGCTCTCTTGCCCGTTGCCATGGAGGAGACGCTGCGTTGGAAATTTGGGGCGCATCTTTGGTGCGAGCGCTCTAGAAAGCCTGGATTTTTGGGGAGACAGGCTTGGGTGATTCCGTCACCGGCGGCGTGAATCCATGGCTTCCCAAATGAGACGATTATCGAGAAAGACGTCCCCATCGAGCGGGGATGGTCGCGATGTCAGAACTAGCACTAGATCAATGGGACTCGGCGCAGTGCGGATCGCACTATGTACGATCTTTTCCATCATCCTTGTCGCGTTGCCTGCGTGCGGCGATGGGTATCCTCGCGCCGATGCACTCAGTGACCGGCGCATGAGCGTTTCTGCCCACTTGCGAGTCCTCAATCGCTACCTTGAAGAAGGATCAAAGGAACAAGAACTATCGATCAAGGACGACTGCCACCTGATCTTGTCGAGACGCCAAGCCGCAAGTCGCGAGAGGATTCCGCTACCTCTTTTTTCCACGAATGTCGTGATTGACACCGACCAAGGCACCGGCGATTTCCGTGTCCAACTGATGGGGGAGGGCGATGTGGAGTCGAGGCCGACGTTGCGCCTGATCGTCAAGAAATGGGTGGATGCCGTGGCGTGGCGCTCTCATTTTCAGCAGCTTCAGATGCGCTGCGTTGCATGGCAAGAAACAAAGCCACAGTGAATCGCTCAGCGATTGCCTTTCAAGGGAGCGGATGCATCAAGGGTCCTTGATGCATCCGTCCCATTTCAACCTCTAGCGCTGATGGAGCCAATTGCTGACTACGTGTGAATCATCCTAGAGTCGGCAATGTATGGGTGCGCCCTATTTGATCGCGATGGCCTTGCCCGATGCATCCTTCACTTCACCCCATGCCTTGGCGATGATGGTCTTCACGGCGTCGGGCATCGGCACGTAGTCGAGGTCGTCGGCCGTCTTGTCGCCGCCCTTGTAGGCCCAATCGAAGAACTTCAGCACGGTGGTGGCGCTGGCGGGCTTGTCCTGCACCTTGTGCATCAGGATGAAGGTGGCGCCGGTGATGGGCCACGAATCCTTGCCAGCCTGGTTGGTCAGCACCTGGTAGAAGCTCTTGTTCCAGTCGGCACCGGCGGCAGCGGCCTTGAAGGCGCTGTCGTCAGGCGAGACGAACGAGCCGGCTGCGTTCTGCAGCTGCGCATAGGTCATCTTGTTCTGCTTGACGTAGGCGTACTCGACGTAGCCGATCGAGTTGGGCAGGCGGTTCACGAAAGCGGCGACGCCTTCGTTGCCCTTGCCACCCGCACCGGTGGGCCAGTTCACGGCCGTGCCTTCGCCGACCTTCGACTTCCACTCGGCGTTGACCTTGCTCAGGTAGTTGGTGAACAGGAAGCTGGTGCCCGAACCGTCGGCGCGGCGAACCGGGGCGATGGCAGCGTCAGGCAGGGCCAGCGAACCGTTCAGCGCCTTGATGGCGGGGTCGTTCCACTTGGTGATCTTGCCCAGGTAGATGTCGCCCAGCACCTGGCCGTTGAGCTTCAGCTCGCCCGGCTTGATGCCGGGGATGTTGACCACGGGGATCACGCCGCCGATGACGGTGGGGAACTGCATCAGGCCCTTGGCTTGCAGCTCGTCGTCCTTCAGGGGGGCGTCGGAGGCGCCGAAATCGACGGTCTTGGCTTCGATCTGCTTGAGGCCAGCACCCGAGCCGACCGACTGGTAGTTGATCTTGACGCCAGTGGCCTTGTTGAAATCGGACGCCCACTTGGCGTACAGCGGTGCGGGGAAGCTGGCGCCGGCACCGGTCACGTCTTGGGCGAGCGCCGAGCTTTGTGCAAATGCCATTGCGATCAGACTGGCTGCAGAGATTTGGATGCGGATGTTCATGTTGAGCGAATTCGAGGCAAAACAAAGCCCGATGCTGAGCCTCGGTGGACTCTAGGGGGGCTTTGTGAAAGCTCCATGAACCTGTCGCTTGGTGGCGAATTCGTCGAGATCAGGGCTAGCGCGTCAGCGCAGCCTGGCAGTGTACCGATGACGGCTTTCTGTTTCTCAGAACGTCATGGAATGCATTGCAATAACTGCGCCCCACTCGTTTATGTTCGCCGCGTTCCGTGTGGCAGAGGAGTGGATTCGATTTCACGCTCCTCCAGCCAATGCGTGCCTTGCCCATAGGTTTCGTTTGCTATCCGGCAAATGGTCTCGAGGTCGCGTCGAATACCTGTCGCATCGACGAACCAGTCCCCACGGTGGCGCAACTCGAAATTTTCTCCATGAACCACCGCAGCGTCCCAACGCAGTCGAATCTCTTTCACGCTCTTTGCTCAAAAGTGAGTGATGGTGCAAGCAGTTGAGGCCAAGCCATCGTTGTCATGAGGATCTCGCTCGAGCCTTGCGGCTCAACTTGCGTTCGCGCCCAATCAACAAGCTTCGCAGCTCCTGCTTCCCTTCGAAATCCTCTGCGCGCCAGACTTTGCGCGCAAGGTCGAGGAAGTTATCTTCCGCAGCGCCAGCCGTCGCTCCCTGATTTCTATCCAGCCATCCCATCGGCTTCCCGCATCGACTCTCGATCTTTCGCGCGAGGAGATCTGTGATCGTCCGTGAGTTCTTGATTTGACTCCACATCGACGGATGCATGAGCAGGTGCTTGGCGAATGCAGATTCGGGCGCGCTCTCTAGGCCACCTGCCGCCAATATTCGCTCTTGATACTCCTCGCGCAGCGCCAAGACATTGCTTCGCCTGGTATCGGCGAGATGTTGAGGTGCCGTTGTTCTCAAAGACTGCTTTTGGGATTTTGGAGGTGGCATGAGTCTGGGCAAGGGCTACAAGAGGCCATGTGAAAGACCATCCTGCGTCCTTAAGCCTCGTGTGAAGTACCCATGCTGCGCGGTGGTCGGTTGGCAATCGTTCGACCGCTGTCTTGCGTCGAGTGTGTTGATGCGTTGGCGGCGCACTGTCCGGACCGGGCAACTACCAACCCCAGACGAGGCGGCGGGCCACCCAGCCCGTCGCGCCTCGCTCATGCCGAACCTTGATCCAATCACCGCGGCGCTCTAAGGTCCGCAGCACATCTCCGTAGCGCGCTTTGCCGAGGATTCGTCCACGGGTGCTCGGCGTGCCGCGTAAGTTGGCGACGCCGGCTCTGACGACATGATGAGGCACTCGGTTCGTCAGCGAACGCAGTACCCAACCCTCGTCTTTCTCAAAATCTCTGACCTTGATCCACGCGCCCCTGCGATTCACGACCGAAAGGGGGTAGCCACGGCTCAGCCCCCATAGCGCGTCATACCGCGTGCCGGGGCCCGAACGCATGTTCACTTCGCCCCGCGCCACACTGACCATTTCTCGCGCATGCACAAGCGGAGAGAAAATGGTTGCGAGGAGCGCAGCAAAAAGCAATGCGGATAAACGAGGAAAAAGTAGCATTCGAGGGGACCCTTTGAGGCAAGTCGTGGCAGATATGCCCGCGCACAGGCACGGTCCCCCTCTGGGCGGCATGTGTCGAATAAGTTCCCCTACGTTTACAAAGACCGAGACCTCAGTCGTTGACGCAACTGCCTTCGGCCGGAACCAAGCACTCAGGCAGGTCGGCCCCCACTGCGCCACCTCGGGTCCGGATCGTTGAGTTCGCAGCGGCGGCTACGGCCAGCCCACGAGGCAGCAAGACCCACAGCTGGCCGCGCTCTTTCATCCGGCGTGCCTGCGTCGCAGCCTGCTGTCCATTTCCGAAGAAGTAGTCGGCTCGCACAGCGCCACGGATCGCGCCGCCTGTGTCTTGTGCGATCGTCAAGCGCCGCATCGGCTCGCCGCTTCCGGGCGCGCGCGTCGAAATGAAGACCGGGTATCCCAAAGGCGTGCTGCGCGGATCCACCGCGATCGAGCGCCCCGCGGACAGCGGCACGCCGAATGCGCCAACAGGGCCACCCGCCGTGACGCCTGCCTCCTTGAAGAAAACGTAGCTTGGATCCTTGATTCCGGAGCCTGCCGTTCTTCCCGCGCTACGCCGTCCTGGCACCAGCACTGCGCCACTGCTCTTGGGGAGAGCGAGCGTGAAGCCGCGCGTGCGGATCACGGATGTGTCGGCGTCGTCATCCACACCATCGTCTTCATCGCCATCGTTCAGTTCGAGCTCGATTGAAGAACCACGCACCTTGACCGGGCTGCGTGCCTTGCCCGATGCCGATTGCGCCAGATTGGGCCTGAACGGCTGGCCGTTCTGCTCCGCATAGGCGATGCGGATCACTTCTCCGCTGTTCAGTCGGATACGTCCGGACCCTTGGATCTGCATCTCGTAGAGGGCTGCCGCGCTGCTCACGAACGCGAGCACCTTGGCATTGGGCGCCCCCTTGGTCTCGATCTCTTCGCGGGTGAAATAGGGCAGGAGCCGCTTGCCCTCAATGCGAAGCCGGACTTTGCGGTCCAAGGTATCTCGCGTGATGCTGGATAGGTCGAGCGCGTACAGACCCGCAGCTCCCATGTCGCGCGTGCTCAATCCACTTTGGACCGTGACGTTGCGACCCCGCACACGCGCAGCCACGGTGCCATTTCCCTTGGGGAGCTTGCGCGCATCCGCGAAGAGCATGTCCTGGGGTTGCGCGTATACCGGATAGATATTGGGGGGCTCATAGTGCCGACTGCCTGTGATCTCGGGCTCGAAATAGCCGGTGACCACCCCGTCAGGGCGACGGTCGTCATCTCGGATCTGGTAGGCCGAGAAATCGCGCTCGAAAAAGTTGCGTATCGCCACGTCGTTGTTTCGATCCACCGCGCGTGCGCGATCACATACTTGGCGCCACTCGGTGCCGCGATCAGTCAGCACCTTGCAACTGCCCAGGAATGCTGGCCAGCTCTCCGAAAAATCATCTTGCCGCCATCCGGGAACCGAGTCAAAACCAACGGATGTGTAGGTGGCGAGCCGAGTCGAGAATGTGCGCGCTCTACCAGCAACGTTGCCGCTTGCGGGAGGAGCCGCAGTGGTGGAGGGACTTGAAGACGACTGGCCGGCTTCGGCCGGAACGGCTGACATGGTCGACGATGGCCGTGTAGCAGAAGGCTGCGGCGACGCGCTCGATGCCGCCGAAGATGGAGCATTCGGAGCGCCGAACGGCATCCAAGTTCCCATCGTGCTGCAACTGGCAAGACCGACTGCAAACGCGGCGCTGCAAACTCGCCGATGGGCGAAGAAGAAGCTGAGATGCGATTTCATGGGTGGTCCTTCGCACGGATGTGATCCTCCGCAGCGCCCGCGCTGAAAATGCGGTGCAAGCCAACATCCTGCGGGACGCATGCTCTTGTTGCGATGCAATGATCCGATGCACACAGAATGGCTGGCGCCTGACCGCCGAGGCCGAGAGTCGACACAGGAGCAAGGATATGGGCGACTTGTGCACCTGACTATCTGTGCGATGGTCTAGCGCGAAGGTTCTAGGACGTGACGAGTGCAGCGACGCCTGCGGGCGATGCCCTCGGTCAAGACGGTGATCTCCCCGGTTGAAAGTGTCTGTCGGATTGCGCAATATGCTGGATTGCCAACGGACGCGACCCGAAGCAGACCATGAATCGACTCTTTGCATTGAGCCCGCTTTTTGCGCTGGCCGCCTGCGCAGGTTCCGGGCTGATCGAAGGCAAAGCGCAGGGGCAGCCTCCAGGGATTCGTTCGATCGAGGTGACTGGCAAATCCGTCATCGATCTGAGGACCAGCGCCATCCTTGAAGCATCCCAGCAGTGCCGCGCGGAAAGCAAGCGCGTCCGAATTGTCGAGGTGAACCCCGCCGGCCTCACCCTTTTCAGCCACAAGCCGCAGGCAGAAGCGGTGTTTCGTTGTGAGTAAATGTGCGTTGCACAAGGCTCGCTCCTCATTGGAGAAGGGCTGGATAAACTATCGCTTCCTACTCGCCCCTTTGTTTTTCAATGCTCACTCGTCTGCTCGTTCTGCTCCCCCTTGCCGCGATGGCTTTTTGCGCCTCGTCGGCCTCGGCCGAGGAGATGGATGCGGAAAAGATGGCTGAGCGCTACCTCGACGTTCAGCGCTGCATCGAACGGACCATTGGCAGACAGTGGTCGCAGAAGTACGGTATCGACCTTGCTCGTAACCAGTGGGGAGCCGTCGAAGCGACCGGGCGCTCGATCGACACCGCCCCTCAGGTCGTTCGTATGACCGATTTACGTTGCAGGCGTGAGCTCAGCTTGACAGGCGAACCGCGGCCTTAGGTGGAGATTGGAGATGCCCTCGCAGAGATGCTGGGCCTCGAACTCAGCGCACCGGCGGTTCTCACGCCGCGTGTGGTGATCAGCCCCACGAGCATCGATCACATTCGAGCTTCGCTGGTACAGATGGTCAAGCGCTGACTCTCGAATCTCTTCAGCATTCAGTCCCTGTCTCCACCCCTGCCTCATGCTCAATCACTTCACGCCTGCGCAGTACGTCAAGCCGTTCATCTACGAGACAGCCATATCCAAGAACCTTCATTTCTGCATCAGCGACATTCAAAGCTGCATGCGCATCAGCGACCCCAATGCGCTCGCCCTTGAATACACGCGCACGATGATGGGCTGAAACGCTCGCCGCCGCCCGCAGGGTGGCTCCGACCTGCGGCACTTTCATGAAGCGTGGATTCCATACATAGATCTCTCATCTCGACAGCCCCTGCGTAGGCTGAAGGCCTCACAGAAACATGAACGCGGCCGCAGCGATGCCGGTGGGCAGCAGCGCGCCAAGTAGCAAGCCGCCCGCCCCAATGGTTTCGTCTGCGAATCCATTTTTGAGCAGCGCGACGCCGGCTGGATTCGGAGCATTCGCGATCACAGTCAGACCGCCGCCGGCTACCGCGCCGGCGAGGAGCATGTACTTGGATTGGTCTGAAATACCTGCAATAAGCGATCCGAGATAAGTAAGTGCCGCGTTGTCGGTGATCGCCGTAAGGCCCAGTGCGCCAAAGAACAATGCAAGCGGCTCAAGGCTGGAGACAACCGGTTGCAACCACCAGCGCTGCATTCCGCCTAGTACCACCAAGCCGGCCAGAAAGAAGCCGACAAGAAGAGCTTCCTTGAGGATAAGGGGACTCTGGTGGCGCTCATAGGCTTGCGTGAAGCCCAAGAACATCAGGAACAGCCCGAGGAAGGCGACCGGATGGTGTGCGAACATCACGATCCCTGCGAGCAGCACCAAGTGCGTCATGACTACGGAAACCGGGACGCCTGCTTCGGACGATCCGCCATCGGCCGATGCCACCTGCAAATGCTTGCGAAGTGCGAAGGTGGCGATGGTGGCGTTCGCAAGAACAGCCAATGCAGCCTTCCAGCCAAAGGTGGCGAGCATGAAAGCGCTGTCCCACTGCCAGGTCGAAGCGACCATCAGCACCGGTGGGGCGGCGTAGGAAGTCAGGGTCCCACCGATCGACACGTTGACGAACAGCACGCCCAAGGCGAGGTATTTCACTGCTTCGGGTACTTGCGGTCTGAAGATCTGTGGCGCGAGCATCAGTGCCGCAATGGTCATGGCCGCTGGCTCCGTGATCAACGATCCAAGAAGTGGGACGGCAGCCAGCCCGAGCCACGCGGTCGCGATCGGAGTCGGCAGCGGCACCGTTCGGGCAACGATGTTCACGCTTGCCATGACGGTCCGAAGCACAGGCCGAGAGGCGGCCACCACCATCACGACGAAAACGAAGAGTGGCTCGGTGTAGTTGCGCGACTCCGCATAGGTCAGGGCTTGGTCGCCGCCAACTACCAGTGCCATGGCAAGCACGAGCACGATGGCCCAGAACCCGAAAACGATCTCCACCTCGCCCAGCAGGTGAAAAAGGCCGGCATGCCGCGGAAAACGACGGGACAGTCGCTCGAACTGCTTGACCGTGAAGGTATGGAGAAGCGCCACAGCAAACAGTGCTGCGGCGATATATTGGATTGTGGGTTCTTGCATTGGGTGCCGGCGTGAGGGTTCCGCGTGGCGGCCCGACCAGCGCATGAACCTGCGGGCCGCATACAGCAGCTTCGCACCCTGCATCAAGTGTAACTGGCGCGAATGCCAAACCTTTCAGGCCTTGGCACTTCGCTCGATGAATGCGATCGCGGTGTCGACGCCGCGCTCCGCCGAGACGGGGACTATCGAAAGGGCGGTATGCGTACAGCGCCGCGCTGCTGCGCAAAGCGCGCCTTGTCGGACTGGCGGATCCGAAGGCCCTGCGCTGCCTCGCTCGCAGCAGGCCGCCAAAAAGCAGCGTCGACGAGCGCGCCGTCAGCGTATGGCTCAGCGCGTTCAATGGCCCTAAGTTGGCAAACGGGAGCAGAGGTGTCGGGAATGCCGCTGTGGGCATGAATCCGGGAGGCGGCAAGGCAAGGACGGCGTCAATGCCCAGGCAAATGAACTACGGGCACTAGCGCAAGATGAGAGCCGGTGCCATGCTTGTGCGCAGCAGCGTTGTCGTAGTGCTTCCTACAATCAGTTGCCGAATGCGCGAGTGGCCGTAGGCCCCCATCACGAGCAGCACTGGTGCGTGAGCGGCGACAAGCACCGGCAGTACGTCCTCCGGCTCGCCCGCTGCCAATTCTGTTTCAACATAGAAGCCGGCGGCCGCAAGCACGAGCCGCGCATCTTCAAGTTGGCGTCGAGCTTCCTGGGTGTCGGAGCCGGCCATGGCCAGAAGCGCCGGAAAACCGGCCAGCATCGGGCTGCGCGCAACCGCCTCGACCGTCTTGCGAGCAGTCGCACTGCCATCGAAGGCAATGACAAATCGGGTCGGGGCCACGAAGTACTCGCTCGTGACCACCAGGACTGGACGCTTGACCGAGCGAATGACACGCTCAACGCGGTGGTCGAGATGGATCTTTCCATGCGTCTCGGCGCGACGATGCTCGCCCAGCACAAACAGCCGAGCATCTGCCTCGACGTCGAGCACGCTGTCCAGCAATTCGCCATGGCGAAGTAGCGCATCGTGGCGCGCAATTCCTGCGATCTCGGCACGTTCGCGTGCGGCTGCCAGCATCTGGCGGCCACTCTCCATAGACAGCTTGCTGCGCTTCTCATCCAGTTTGCTGAGCTCCTGCAGCAGCGATTCTTGGGCACCCAGGCCGATGGCTCCGCTGTAGTCGCTGACCGCCGTGTGATCCGAATCTCGTTCCAGCACGTGCAGGAACTCCAGCGGAACATTCAGCCGCAACGCCGACCAGGCGGCCCAGTCGATCACTGCGGAGGTGTTGCCGAACCCGTCAATACAGGCGTAGACCTTGTTCATGGTAGGCCTCCTTCAGTGCATGATTTTTTCGACAGTGCCGGGCTTATCGTGGATGGCGAAGCGGTCCACGAGCGTAGCGCTGGCCTCGTTCAGGCCGATGACCTCGACCTCGGCGCCTTCGCGCTTGAACTTGAGGACAACCTTGTCCAGTGCGCTGACCGCAGTGAGGTCCCAGAAGTGGGCGCGGCTCACGTCGATGCGAACCCTCTCGACCACTTCCTTGAAGTCGAACGCGCCGACAAAAGTCTCGGACGAGGCAAAGAAGACCTGGCCGACCACGTTGTAGCTGCGCACGCGGCGTTCGGCGTCGCTTCCGCGGTCGATGCGCAGCACGCGTCCGACCTTGTGGGCAAAGAAGATGCCTGAAAGCAGCACGCCGACGAACACCCCCTTGGCCAGGTCGTGCGTGGAGACTGTGACGGCAACCGTAGCAATCATCACCAGCGACGAACTCGGCGGGTGTTTGCGCAGCTTGCGGATTGAGTCCCAGCTGAAGGTTCCGATGCTGACCATGATCATCACGGCGACCAGGGCCGCCATCGGGATCAGCTTGACCCAGGGGCCGAGGAACACAATCAGGATCAGGAGAAACAGGCCGGCACAGAAGGTCGAAAGTCGACCGCGACCACCTGATTTCACGTTGATGACCGACTGACCGATCATCGCGCAGCCGGCCATGCCACCGATGAACCCGGTGGCGATGTTGGCTACGCCCTGGCCCACGCATTCGCGGTTCTTGTTGCTGGTCGTATCCGTCAAGTCGTCCACGATGGCGGCAGTCATCATCGACTCCAGCAGACCCACGACGGTCAGCGTCAGCGCATACGGAAAGATGATCTTCAGCGTCTCAAGGTTCAGCGGCACATCCGGCAGCAGGAATACAGGCAGGCTGTCGGGCAACTGGCCCATGTCCCCCACGGCGCGAATGTCCAGCTTCAGCATGATCGCGATGGTGGTCAGCACGATGATGCACACCAGCGGTGAGGGAATCGCTCGCGTGATGTGCGGGAAGCCATAGATGATCGCCAAGCCGGCGGCGGTCATCGCATAGACCACCCAGGTGACGTTCGTCAGTTCGGGCAACTGCGCGAGAAAGATCAGGATAGCCAGCGCGTTGACGAAACCTGTGACGACCGAGCGAGACACGAAGCGCATCAGCGAGCCCAGCTTGAGCAGACCCGCCACGATCTGCAGGACGCCCGTGAGGACGGTGGTTGCAAGGAGGTATTGCAAGCCGTGCTCCTTGACCAGGAGCACCATGACGAGTGCCATGGCTCCCGTGGCTGCGGAGATCATGCCGGGACGCCCGCCCGCGAAGGCGATGACAACGGCGATGCTGAACGAGGCGTAGAGGCCGACCTTGGGGTCGACGCCGGCGATGATGGAAAAGGCAATGGCTTCGGGAATAAGAGCGAGTGCAACCACGAGGCCGGCCAAGAGGTCGCCACGCACGTTGCCAAGCCAGTCCCTGCGAACGGAGGAAAGAGACATAGAAAGATTGGAGACTGCGCCGGGAGTGCCGGTGGCCTCAGCGATTCAAAAGGAGAACGGTCGCAAGCCCGCAGGGCTCACGCAGGTGCGTGCGCTGAAGAGCGCTGTGAGATGAGCGGCGACCTCAGGGCGGGGTGACCGAACAGAAGTAGCCGCGCGGAAGCTCGCTGCCTGGGAATCCCGGTTGGCGCTTCATGGAGATGCGGCTGCACTTGTGCATCGCGCCATTTTAGTGGGCAAAGGTTCAGGGGGGTGATACGCCATCGCAGCATGTCACCGCTGCGCGGAGCTTCAAGCGAAAGCGCACTGTAATCAGTGGGACCCGTTGCAATGCTGCTGCCGGGAGGAAAGAGCCTAGGGGCTGCCTTTGGACAACTCTCGTTCCAGTGACTCGTTGACCCTCTTGAGCTTCTCGCTGGATGCACTAAGTTGCCTTTCGAGCTGACCTGTCTGCTCGACCGCCCGATCAGCATCGGATGAGGCAACCTCTTTGGGCAACTCGCTGTCCAGAACAGCGTGCACAACCGCGAGGTCGTCCACCGCCCTCTCAACTGCTTGAGTCGCCTCCTTGTTTTCCTTCAACGCCTTGGCAAGGCCCTGCGCATCTTCTGGGCCGGAGGATGGCGTCGGTTTGGACATAGGTCTCCTTGAGTCGAGCAACGGCCCTGATGCTGGCCAAAAACCTCAGGTGAGCCGACACACCGCAAACAAGTGGGGCTTTCGGCCTACACGCATGACGAAACTAATCCGTATAAACGGTAACGATTCGATCGACAACTCGAGGCAACAAACTTTGACATGGCGCCAGTGTGCGCGGACTGCATGCCGCTCTCAACTATCTTGGTCGAAGACAGCAAGACCATCAGAGAGAACTTGATTCCGGCGCTGGCGGAGCTTGCTGATGCGGAAGTCGTGGCCACCGCGGAGACGGCAGGTGAGGCTGCTGTTGTCCTGGAAAGTCTTCAGGACAGATGGCAGTTGGTTGTAGTAGATCTCTTCTTGCGCGAAGGATCTGGCCTGACGGTCTTGCGCTCTTGTCAGAGGCGATTGGCGCATCAGCGTGTGGTGGTGTTGACGAACTACCCCACTGAGGAGATGCGACGCCGAAGCCTGAAACTGGGTGCCGACGCGATTTTTGATAAGTCGAGAGAACTCGATCAGTTCTTTGAATGGTGCAACTTGTCCTGAACTTTCCTAGGTCTGCGTCAATCCTTCTTGGCCGCAACCTCTATTAGAGGCAGCGCTGCCGGCTCCGTCTTGCGAAGTGCGTTGGCGCCGTCCACCATGTGCTGCGCCAGGGTTTCGTACAACGGCCGGCTGATCATGCGAGAAATCAGGCTGGCCAGCATGGCGCACGCCATCAGGCTCAGGACCATCGAGTGGCCATCCACCATCTCCATCACGATGATGAAGGCTGTCAGCGGTGCCTGGGTCACGGCGGCCAGGAAGCCCGCCATGCCCATGGCAATCATTGCGGGACCGAGGTCAGCACCAGCGAGTTGAGCGATTCCGTCACCGATGCCGGCGCCGATGGACAGCGAAGGCGCAAAAATGCCTCCTGGTACGCCGCACCAGGCCGTGATCCAGGTGGCAATGAATTTGAGCAGTGTGTAGAGGGGGGTAAGTTCATCGTGGCCGGCCAACATTTGTTTGACGGCCTCGGAACCTGCACCGAAGGTGACGCCGCCTGTTACCAGGCCGATCACTGCCACGACCAGTCCGCCCACTGCAGCAAATCGCACTGGCCAACGATCACGCCAGCGGTTCATGCGCTGCGGCGCCCCGGTGAGCGAGGCAATCAGCAACCTCGCGAAAAGACCGCCCGCCGCACCACTGACCAAGGTCACAAGAAGCCCTGGGCCCAGTGCTTCCCAGCCCAGTTGTGGTGCTCGGATCACACCGAAGTAGCTCAGGTTGCCGAATGCCGACACGGCCACCAAGCCGGCCAACACGATGCCGGTGATGATGACGCCGCTGGTGCGTGCTTCGATACGGCCCGATAGCTCCTCAATGGCGAACACCACGCCCGCGAGCGGAGCATTGAAGGCGGCCGCGATCCCGGCGGCTCCACCGGCCACCAGCAATGCGTGGATGTTGATGGTCGAGCTCGGGGAAAGCCAACGTCGCGCATGCTGCATCACTCCGGCAGCGACTTGCACCGAGGGCCCCTCACGGCCGATCGACAAGCCCGCCAAAAAGCCCACCACTCCCAACGCCATCTTGGCTAAGGTGAGCCTCAACGACGCAAACAGACCGCGCTGTTCGGGAGGCAACGCAGGATGCAAAGCCGCCTTGATCTGGGGGATACCGGAACCAGCTGCACCGGGAAACCAGCGACGGGTGGCCCAGACGATGCCAGCTGTCGCGGCAGGCGTCCACAGCAGCACGACCCAGGCTTGGGATTCGTAGAGCCGATGGAACAAGCCGAAAGCCCAGTCGCTGGCCATCGTGAAGCCAACCACGAATATCCCGGCCGCGACAGCGTAGCCCAGCACGATCGCCCGATCGATCCAGACTCGCCAGCCTGACAGCTCGGAGCGCAGGTTCTCGAAGAAGTTGGGTTCATGGTGCATACACAACATTTTCGATGACAAGACAGAAGGCGCCGGCATGCGGTCGCAACTTCAGGCTGGGTCACGTTTATTGGCAGCAAATTCGAGGCTATTCACATCCATCGACGATGCTTACAACAAGCTCGCCGATCTCGAGGCTGCGCGCAAGGTGTTGACGTCTCTTCTGCACGAGTGCGACACGGGAAAGGCAAGGGGAGCTGCCCGATCCTGCACGCACTGGCCGCAGACCAACGCTGAGTCCTGGTGCGATTCACAGTCGCGTTCAAAGAAAACCCGCCGAAGCGGGTTAAAGGGTAGCCCAGGATAGGGAGGGAGGAGAAATCGGGCTACCGATTGAAATACTAGCAGAGGGCGCGACGATCAGCGTCGATTCAAGGGGCGGTCTTCGGGCCGTCGTCCCCGATGCCTGAGAGGGTTACCGCTCGCCCGCTTCATGGAAGCGCTGATCCAGCTCCCATTGCTCAAGTCGCGCCAACTGCAGCAGCCGCTCCTGATGGGGGCCTACTTTCGCGCGCTGAGTTCCACCAAGCATCGCCAAGCCGCGAGAGACCATTCCCCGCATGAAGCGAAGGCTCGTGATGCGACGCACGGAAGTCACGGCTCGCGGGAGTGGGGTAGCGTTGTTCATGACCATCTTTCAAAAGCGCTCTGGTAACAAGCGTAGCGTAACGATGAACTCGGAGATGTACAGAAGGCGGCGAGATGCGCGCACGAGCCCGGACATTTCGCACATTGCAGTCATGGGCGCATATACGCTCTTCTTGCCGCAGGCCGCCGGGCCCTCAGCACTCGCTACCAGCGCAGAAGCCGCTGTCCCAATGCGGCTCCTGCAATCACGGGCACCATCATGCCGATCACATACCAGACGGCAAGAAATGGTGAGGTGAGCTCAACGCAATGCATTGCGTAGACTGCGGCCCCCATACCACCCGCCAACGCCCCCGCCGCGGCGCCGGCAAGTGCGGGTCGAGTGGGCGCCAATCCTCGCAGCGCCAACAGCGCCGCCGCAAGGACCGGCAGCGCCATGAGGCCGATGCTCAGCGCGCAGGTACGCCACGACTGGCCCAGCAAAGAGGGCATCCGGTCTGCCATCGGCGCGGAGAACCAGGCCATGATGGCCATCGCCCAGACCGCAAGCACCGGTGCCGCCAAACCCATCCAGGCCCGCCGCACCTTGACGCCTGGCCGCGCGAGGCGTTGCACAGACACAAAAGCCCAGACGGCGACGCACAGAGGAAAGAGCAGCTTGACCCAGAACATCGGCAGTGCGATCACCTGCCTCAGGTCGTCGCGCACTCCATAGCCGGTGAACAAGATCAGCAACGAAAGCGCTATCCCGGCCAGTAGCGCCAAACCGATGCGCCGGCTCGGGGTACGCCGACGCACGGCCGTGCTGCCAGTGGCGAGCATGGTCACGAGATCGTCTGTTTTCATGCGCCGCTCCTGAATCTGGCAGCCAGGGCCTTGAGACCGCGATGAATGCCGACCTTCACCGCCGACTCCGACATGCCCGTGAGGCTGGCCGTCTCGGCCACCGAGAGGCCTTCGATCTTCACGTGCACGATGGGCAGGCGCTGGCGTTCGGGCAGGGTCTGCAGCAATCCGCCGAGGTCGCGCTTCGCGTCGCTGGCCTCGGTGGCCGACGCGGCGAACACGGCCAGGTCGTCGTCCAGCGGGTCATGCAGGTCTTCGCGGACCGACTTGGCGCGCAGCAAGTCGATCATCTTGTAGCGCGCAATGGCATGCACCCAGGCCGTCAGCGGCTGGTCGCTCTGATAGGTGTGGCGCTGGTTGTGCACGGCGAGCAGACATTCCTGGACGAGGTCTTCCACTTCATCGGGCCAGCCAAAGAGACGCTTGCCCAGAAAGGCGCGCAGGTGCGCGCTGAGCTTTTGCAGAAACGCCTGGTAGGCGGCAGCATCACCATCGAGGCTGCGCACGAACAGATCGTGCAGCACTGCTTCCGCATCACTCTTCAAATCGTCTCCTCTCCTTGCTATTCGTCATATCGGCTCGACTGGTTACAGGCAGCTCGAAAAAAATAGCTCGAGACGATTGTGCCGGTTGCTGTAACCGCTGCGTCGCAGGCCACGAAATAGCAAGTGACCACGCTTTCCGGCGTGGTTTCCCCTCAACCAACCTTCGGAGTTCACTCATGATCAATCGCCCCCTCGTCATCACCGCCCTTGCGCTGGGCGCGCTGACCGCCGGCGCTGCCATGGCTCAAGACAAACCGATGGCCGACAAGATGGCCAAGATGGAGAAGTGCTATGGCGTCTCGATGGCTGGCAAGAACGACTGCGCTGCCGGCCCCGGCACCACCTGCGCCGGCACGTCGAAAGTCGACTACCAGGGTAACGCCTGGAAGAACGTGCC
Organism: Variovorax sp. GW460-12-1-14-LB1; assembly: GCF_059423605.1. Classification (NCBI taxonomy): domain Bacteria; kingdom Pseudomonadati; phylum Pseudomonadota; class Betaproteobacteria; order Burkholderiales; family Comamonadaceae; genus Variovorax; species Variovorax sp. GW460-12-1-14-LB1. Next base: position 17,758 of record NZ_JBWKYF010000046.1, on the reverse strand, counting down.
GGCTGGGACTTGCACCACCATCAAGACTCCGAAGGGCATGGGCTCGCTGACGGCCATCAAGTCCTGATCACAGCGGGTCGCCGCCATGCACACCACGCTCACTGCCGGGCTCGGTCTCAAGCCCGAGCACTACGACGATGCGTTATCGGCTCAAGCCGAAGGCCTGTGGTTCGAAGTGCATCCGGAGAACTACATGGTGGATGGCGGTCCGCGGCTCGGATGGCTGGAGGCCATTCGGGCCTGCCACCCGGTGTCGCTGCATGGGGTGTCGCTCTCGCTCGCTGGCGATGCGCCGCCGGACCCGGCGCACCTGCAGCGACTGGCCGCACTCGCACGGCGGGTCCAGCCTGCACTGATTTCAGAACACCTGGCCTGGTCGACATGGAACGGCCAGTACTTTCCTGATCTCCTGCCCTTCGTGCGCAGCACGCAAGCGCTGCACCGCATCGCCGAAAACATTGCACGCACGCAGGAGGCATTGCGCGCCACCATCGCCATCGAGAACCCGTCCCACTACCTGCGCATCGAGGATCACTCGTGGGGCGAGGTCGATTTCCTCGCGGAGTTGGCGCGGCGCACAGGCTGCACGCTGCTGCTCGACATCAACAACGTGCATGTCTCCGCATGCAACCTCGAATATTCGGCGCAAGACTGGCTCGACTGCTTCCCGCAGGCGCTGGTGAGCGAGATACATCTCGCGGGTCATTCAAGTGACCCGGCGATGGGCGAGGCCTTGTTGATCGACTCGCACGATGCACCCATCGCACCGGTAGTCTGGCAGCTCTATCGCCGCTTCATCGAGCGCGCGGGGTCTCGTCCCACACTGATCGAGCGGGATGGCAATCTGCCGGCCTTTAGTGAGCTGATGGATGAGTGCGACCAGGCCGCCGCCGAACTGCAGCGCGCGACCATGGAGGTTGCGGCATGAACACGTCTCATGCACAGTTCCAGGCGGCCTTTGCCGATGCACTTTTCGCGCCCCGAGAGCGGGTGGACCCGCGCTCGCGGCATCTGGTGGAACAGCCTGCCTTCGCGGTCTACCGCAACACCGTGATGAAGGGGTGCATTGATGCACTCGAAGCGAATTTCCCCGCGGTGGTGCGGCTGGTTGGCCGCGATTGGTTCCGGGCCGCCGCTGCAGTGCATGTGGCCGCCGAAGCGCCGCGCGACGGGCGCATGCTGACCTACGGAGAGCGTTTCGCCGACTTTTTGCGCGACTTCAAGCCGGCGGCGGAACTCCCGTACTTGCCCGGCGTGGCACAGCTTGACGCCCTGTGGCGCGAGTCCCATGCCGCGCAGGATGCACCGGTGCTCGATGCGACCGGGCTCTCGCTTGTCGATCCCGAGGCCATTGCTCGGCTGAAGGTGCCGCCTCATCCGTCGGCACGCTGGGGATGGTTCGATGCGCAGCCTGTCTTCACCATCTGGTCGCGCAACCGACAGGGCGCGAATCACTCGTTCGATGCCGATGCGACGGAGTCCAGCGAGCTTTTCTGGCAAGGCGAAGGAGCACTGCTGACGCGGCCAGCGGACACAGTGTTTTGGCGCGCCATCCCGAAAGCCGGCTGCGTCTTCCTTGACGCTTGTACCGCGGGATTTTCGCTGGCCGACGCGGCCGAGCGTGCGCAAGCCGTCGAACCAGCTGTGGACCTTGCCGCGCTCTTCGCCACCTTGCTGCGAGCTGGCGCATTCGCCGGCGATACCCACACCTTTGCCCAGACCGGAGGAGCATCATGAATTCGCATGTCGGTACATCCACGCCCGTCACCCACGACCAGGGGCTTCGCGCGCGCTGGAACCGGTGGGCCGACCGGCTCACGCGTATCTTTCCACACGACCTGCTCGCGCTGGCGACGAGGGGCGGCATCGCGGCGATCTTCTTCCTGTCAGGGCGCACCAAGGTTGAGGGCTTTCTGACACTGACCGACAGCGCCTACGAACTCTTCCGCACCGAGTACAAGCTACCGCTTTTACCGCCCGAGATCGCGGCACACCTCGCGGCCTATGCGGAGCACCTGTTCCCGGTGCTGCTGGTGCTGGGCCTGTTCACGCGGCTGTCCGCGCTCGCGCTGCTTGGCATGACGCTGGTGATCCAGGTCTTTGTCTATCCCGATGCGTGGCCGACCCATCTGTCCTGGGCGGCGCTCCTGCTGTATCTGGTCGGGCGTGGCGGGGGACGTCTGTCTGCCGATCACGTGCTGGGGTTGCGCTGATTCGGTTGGGCTAGGCCTTGCGAAGTCAATCAGGAGTCAAAGCGCGGGGAGTTCAAGCGGGAGGTCAAGTGCAAGGATGGCATTGGCGCGACGTGGCGCGGGGGCAAAGGTCCACGACACCGGCAGCAGTGCGAAGTTCAGGCGCGCGGGCTCGTGGGGCACGAGTAGACGGGCCGAAGCACGATCACAGGTGTTCCTGTCACCACGACGAGTGCGAACACGTGTCCTCCAGGTTGCAGTTTCCGGTTTGCATCAGCAACTCACCGATGGCTGGGGGGCTTCGATCGGCATCCGTATCGGAAAAAACCGTCGCTTCTTCTCGGAAAACACATGCGTTATCTGTCCCTGCTGCATCGACGGCCTGTTCTCGGGACGGCCACCTCTACTCGGATCCTTCGCCTTGGGCCAGCCTCCTTTGTTCAGCAGGCGGTCCTTGCTCCCCGTCTGGGCCTCGGCGTAGTAGCAGCCCTTCACAGCGTAGCGCGTCACCACGCTGTTCAGAATTTCGCGCATGGCCAAATCGTGTCGATGAACCATGCCCACGCCTGCCTTGTCTCCATACCTGCCTTCCTTCGCAGCGAGATTGCAGTTGTAGTAGCGACCGTAGCCACCAGCGATCTCGTTCTTCCACGTCCAGCAGATCCTTGACGCAATGCCAACATCATTTTGGTGATTGTCGCCGTTCAAGAGCAGCGCGACGTGAAAGTGCCAGCCTGTTTCGATCCCATACTCGGTGCCGATGACGTATCCGGCAATCGGCTCGGACTTCTTCTTGGCATCACGGTCTCTTTTCGACTGAATCACTTTGGGAAGATCGCGATTGAGGAACTTAATCAGCGCCTCGCGGTGGGCGCGTGCTTGAGTCCAGTCATGTGCTGGGGCAAAGCCTTCGACGAACATGCAATCGACTCGAATCACCAGAAGGCGCGAGTGACGATTGAACTGCGCATCGGTGTAGCATCGAGTGCAGGTGAGGTTGCGCCTCACCTTGTCTTGATGCGCTTTCACTGTCTTGCGAAAATCTGGATCGCGCGCTCTCGCGCGCAATGCCGCTAGCATGCGCTGCCTAGCTGCAGCGTACTCCTTGTGCTGCGCCACGTTCAATGCTTTGTCAGGTGCCCTATAGTCGAACAGGCGCTCCTTGGCAGCGCACCGCATGAAGAGCTCGACGTAGGGATGAAGTCGATGTTTGGGGAAATGCTCCTCTAGTTGTGCAGGCCTCAACCACAGCGCATGTTGAAGTCGCTGGTCTAGCAGCGTGCCAAAGCGTTGCACTGGAGACCTGCCTGATGCGCATTGAGATGGTCTCAATGCGAGCAGATCACGGGTGAGATCGACAATGTCCTCGATGTGCTTGGCTGTCTGAAAGCCAAGCGGTATGCGAAGGCGTGACTTCCCGTCGACGGTTTCGCGGCAAAAAAGGCTGATGCTTAACGCTCGCTCGTCGCTAAGCACGGATGAAGTCTGACGCGATGATAGTGCTGCTGCGCATTTAGTCATTAGAAATAGCTTTGATTGCGAGGGGGCCTCGCCGGGCGGGCGGATGGCAACCTAGATACAGGCAGTCTCGAACGAGATGCAATGGATAATCTGGATACAGATAAAGAGATAATCCGAAACCTCTTTCCCTCTATGAAGCGAAGATATCCAGGGACACCTTGGATCTAGTGCCATAAATATGACATCTGACCGATAAAAAGTTATCACGCTCGACGGATATGCCTTGTGAGGCAATGGCCAGCCGATTTCGAGGACGTGATGCCTGGCGCGATGTTGACTTCACCCCCCCCGTGCATGTCCTGTGCTGCGCATTTCGTGCGCTCACATTGGCGGTGCGCGATCCCTGGGCGAGCCAAGGGTGCGCGGAGATGTGGCGGACTGATATCACCGTATTTCTATCGAAGTAAAGGCTTTGCGGCGTCGCGCGAAAGCGCGAGGCGCTTGGTTGTCAAGCTGCTCGCGCAACACTTGCGCGTGATGGAAATGTCCATCGCTATCGCGTTTGAATACAGCTCAGGAGAAGCGCGTATGGTCTTACTGGAAGGGCGGAATGTGCCCAGCGGAATGAGAGCCTCATTCAGGGCGGTCGACGTGCTGTTCGTGCAGCCCTGCCGATCGGGGCGGTGTGGCCGTTTGCTGCCCGCTGTTGAGGCGAGCCGAGGGCCGCTCGGCCCTGAGATCCCTTCAATGGGCAGTCGGGGCTGTCGAGTCCCCGTAAACAATGCGATTCCATGCGACGAATCGCATGGAATCGCACTGCTTGGAAGTAGAGACGGCCAAAACCACTTCCCGCGGGCACTTCAGGGTGCAGTGAAGTTGGGGCCGGGATTGATGAAGCGGCGGCGTCCAATCAAGCTGATCCACACCTTTCCGGAAGCGACCAGGAAGTCCAGGACTTCGTTGAAGCGGGCAACCGGGCGGATCGGACCGTTACGAAGGACTGCGTTGCGAGGGGCCGTCAGAATGCCGCTTTGGTAGAAGTGCGTGTGGAGGTAGAACACCAACGCCTTGGCATCCGACTGAACTTGCGTCACGCCGGGCTGATGCCCGAACAGTCGCTTGAACTCATCGATATGCCAGCCAACGATCGACAATGCGCGCTGCAATCCATCGAAACCGATCGGCCCCTGCTGCCCGGTGAAGAAGTGAAGCAGCGCCGCGATACGGCCCGTGATCTCCATCGCCTTCGATGCGAAATCCTTGATGTCGCTCAAGTAACCGAACGGCTGCAACATCGCCTCGATCTGGTTCGAAATGTCGATCCAGCGCACCACCGCGTCGGGCGAAAACTCCAGCACTTCGCGTTCGATGGGGCCGTCAGCAAGGCGTCGGTCGTATTCCTCGAGCAACTCCTTGCTGCGAGCGTGAAAGCCATGCAGGTAGACCCACTGCTCGTTGTACCAATACACGAAGCGAAATCCCTGTGTGGAGGGCGGAGCCCCCACCAGCATGCGCGCCCAGAAGCCAGAGCCGCGGGCGAGGTCGCCGTGGCGTCGCAGGTAGTCCTTGAGCACGGCCGGTTGGACCATGATGCTCAGGGTCAACCGCGGATTGCGAGCGACGACGTGCACACCGTGTCCGCGATCAAGCGCAATACTCTTGGCTCCGTCCCAGCTGCGGTTAGGCACGCTGAACTTTTCCATCGCTTTAAGCACCGCCTCGCCTTCATCTGTTGTGAGTGCGATGGACTCGCAATCGCCCTCTAGTACGTCGATGAGCGCGCGTTCGGAGATGTCTTGGCGGATGAATTGTCGCAAGCGCGGCTTGAGCGGTTTCTTCTTCTCGTGCGCTTCCAACTGTCGTTCCATTTCATCTGTCGGCTCTTCCTGGTGCACCGCCTTCTTGAGCTTGCTTTGGAGCACTTGCCCCTTTGCTCGCCAGACGCGTACATCGCACATGTACTGGTCGAGATCGTGGTTGTATTTGGCCGCACGCGCCTCGTCACGGGCATAGATCGGGGCCGACACGATGCCATCGACTCCTGACTTGCGTTCGCCAGTCTCCCCGATGCCCATGAAGTTCACCGCGACAGGGCGCAGTTGGCCCGACGGCAGTCGCACATCGACAAGACCTTGACAGGACAGCGAAATGGCAGACAGGACGGACATGGCAACTAAGGCGTGGGGGGCCTGCACCTTGGCCTGGATTTCCTGAACCAGACATGCCAGATCGTGGGGAAGCGCATCGAAGGGATGCGGACGTGCAACGATGGGCGCGATCATTGTTCGCTCCCTTCCTTGAGTTGGCTTTCCGTCTCCGCCGGCGGCGTCATCTGGACTCCACCGCAGGAAGGGCAGCGAATCCCTTCCCCGTTTTCGTTGCGCTGAGCACGCGCGTCGTCGAGCAGCTTCTTGAACTTCGCCGGATGCAGCTTGAGGCCCTCGTGCTCGAGCGCTTCCAAGATGGAGCGCTGCGTCACGCCGCGAGCGAGGGCTCGCTCGATGTTGGAATACAGCGCGGAGAACTTGGCGGCGATGGTACGTTCGGCCGTGGGCTGGAGCGCGTCGATCGACGTCATCAGCGTATCGATGCCTTGAATCCCGATGGTGGCAGTCATGTGGCTCATTGCTGGCTCTCCTCGATCAGCGTGGCGATCGAATCGGCCGGCCACAGCAGGCGGCGGTTCGGCAGGCGCAGCGGCTTGACGCCGAAATACGAGCCGTGGCTGCTCAGGCGCTTGCGGACAGTTTGCGCATCGACCAGATGCTGTGCGGCGAACTGGTCGGTGGTGAAGCGGAAGTTATCCGATGGAGGAGGCTGCGTGCGGATATCGAGTGCCATGATGGCTCCTTCTGAACGGGTTGAAGAAAAACTTCGCGCCGGTAGGAGTCACATGGTCAGCGTCGTACTGCGCGGTTCATCGTGGCTCCATCCCGATGCGTGGAGCCAGTTTCAATCTAAGAACTGCGGGGCACGTCCTCATGAGCGTTCGTGAACGGTCGTGATCGTTCATGAGCGGTCAGTGTCATCTGACGTATTCGCTTCGGATCGGAGATGCTTCTCGTTCCGGTTGAGCCATTGTTGAAGGGCGGTTAAGGTCAACGGCCCCCAAGGACGCTTCGATCCTCCGGGGATCTCGATTGTGTTGGTGCCTTTGAGTCTGAGCGCTGGGGACCGCCCGCTTCCGGCCATCTCGAGCAACTCCTGCCAAATAAGTAGGGGCCGCCAAGGCCCAGTCGAGGATGTTCTGTCGAGCGCCTTGGCGATCTCACTAGCGATGGGCGATCTGATCTTGCCATCCTCAACCAACTTCACCATGCGTTTGGAAAAAAACCCCGGCGTCGGGAGGTCAGCCTGTGGCAACTGAGCCTCAGCTACCGAAGGGTGTCTATTTCGTTCCACGGCGGCATGCTGTTCCAGTTCGAGGAGGCGAGCTACCACGTTTTGCTGCACCGGAGTCGCATTTTCAAATCCTGCGAGGACGAGGAAGTGATCTAGAAACATCGGGCGACGTAGCGAGCCCCTGTATTCTTCTTCGCACCAAATTAGGAAGGAGATTGGCTCTTCCTCAGTTGGTACTTCGGAACTGCAGCCATCCTCGTCCTCGTGACATTCGGACCAATCCTTCATCACGGAACGAGCGCTTTGCAGCTGACTAGGCCGGGCGGGAGAGATGGGATCCGACAGTTGACAAGCTTCGTCTGGGACACTGATAGCCGGCGGCACAGGTTGCACTCCGCTGATCAACATTGCACCGGTCGCGACGGTCCACTTTGGAAGCTTCAAGAAACCGGTGATCGTTGCGTTAAAGCTGTCCAGCTTCTTTAGCTCTTGTATCGTGAAGCTTGTTGATTTCATGGTCATTCGGTGTCTGGGGTGCGTGCCTGGCGGTGAATGCGACGCCGGCCTCGGTCAAAATCCAAGCCTCAATCTGGTCATGCCACTTGCGCAGCAGGTCCAGTGGCCGGCGGCGGTAGTGCTTCTCGGCGATCGCGCTGGGCTTGTGCCCCTGGATCTGCGCAATGGCACCGGCCGGCGCCTCGCACCATTCGGACAATGTGCCGAACGATCGGCGCAGGCCGTGCAGCGTGACGTGCGGCAAGTCGGCCTGTTCGAGCGCCTTGGTGTGGGCACTGCGCGGCTCGGCGAGCCTACCATCTGCTGAGGTCGGGCTTGGAAAAACCCAGGGTGACGGGCTCCAGGTGCGGCCTTGTGCTTCGAGGCGTCTGATTTGTCGCCGAGTCGGCGGTACTTCGTTCAGCCGATTGAGTTTGAGCAGCAGGCTGGACAGATAAGGGGGGAGAGGGATGGTCCGCCCTCCCGTTCCTTCCACTTTGTCGTTGAGCGTCAGGCTGCGCCAGCGGAAATCCACGTCTTCCCAGCGCAGCGCCGCCAACTCTTCGCGCCGGGCGCCAGTGAGGAGCAGGCCTTGTAGGTACGCGCTGATGACCGGGTTGGGTAGTTCGCGCACGCTGGTGAACCAGGAGGCCAACTGTTCGCGCTGCAGGCAGTCGCCCTCTTTGGCTTTCACGCGCGGCACGGCGTCCTTCACGCTGCGCGTTTGATAACTGTCGGCGGGAATGAGCCCCTTGTAGGCCGGCGTGTCCTTGGCCCAGCGAATGAAGCCTCGCAGCAGTCGAAACGACAGGGCGGTCATCGTCGGGCGGGTGGCGGTCTCGGCCGTGAGCCATTGCGCGAGGCGGGCTCCCGTGAGGTCCGGTAGCCGCAGCGGGCGCAGCGCAGCCAGCGGACCAGCCTGGGTGAGGCCCTGTCCCCGCTTCCTGGCCACCCCGCCTTCCGAGGCGTGCTGGACGTGGTCGCTGTAGTGACGTTCGCTCCAAAACGGCTTTCGCTCCTGGATGTAGGCGTCCCACGCCTGACCAAAGAGCACATCCTGGCGTGCGGCCTCTTCTCGGCGGGCCTCCAAGGCCAGGCGCTGCTCGGCCTTCACCTCCCTGGGGTCCTTGCCCTCATTCACGAGCATCTTGAGGCGGCTAGCTTCCGTGCGCGCACGGCCCAGTTCCCAGGCGCGTGCATCGCCGATCGTGACGCGCAGCGTCTTGCCGAACAGGCGGGACTCGAAGACGTAGGCGCGCGCACCGGCCACGGTGACCCGCAAGCCGAACCCGGGGGTCTTGGCGTCCCAATGGATGGTCTGTTGTTTGCCGGGCTCGCAGGGTAGGTTCTCTACCCGTGCAGCGGTCAGAGTCAGTTTGGTCGTCATAGATGCCTACATGATGCCGTGTAGGCATCATGTAGGCAGTCTAGAGCAATTTTGGTCAACACTGATCTATGCGAGGAATTTCCGATGGCGATGTAAGCTGTTGATTTAAAAGAAATTTACCTTCTGTATCACCATCGATCAACACAAAAACATGTCGACTTGTTCAGATTGAAAATCCGCGTGTCGGTGGTTCGATTCCGCCCCAGGCCACCAAATTCAGTCAAAAAGCCCGACCTTCCGAGGTCGGGCTTTTTGCATTCTGGCGCCGTGTTTGGGGAATCTCACTCCCGCTATCCGGCCCGATCCCCGTTGATGTCGTCATGCCCGCGGCGCCTGCGTTCGGCCCGCGTCTTCGCCAGCGTCGCCTGGCTCTGCTTGGCCGCCGCCTCGCAGCGCGCGTGCAGCGCGATCAGCTCCTTGTCCGTGAGCCGCTCGATGCCGATGAAGTCGTCTTCCGCGTCGGAGGTGCGGATCAGTTCGTCGAGCTTGGTCTGCAGGGCGACGCTGTCGCGGTTCTGCGTGTTCTGGATCAGGAACACCATGAGGAAGGTGACGATGGTGGTGCCGGTGTTGATCACCAGCTGCCACGTTTCCGAAAAGCCGAAGAACGGCCCCGCGACCGCCCAGGCCACGACGACGACCACGCAGACCAGGAAGGCCGCCGGGCTGCCCGTCCAGCGTGCGACGGTGTTGGCGAAGGAATCAAAGAGTCGCTCCATGCGCGTGTCCTCCAGTCGGGGCGATGCTGCCGCGGCGGTGCGTGCGAGCGCGTCAGCCGAGGCCCGCCTCGCATGGCATCGCAATTCCCCTGAGGCTGTCGGCGCATGGCGGCGCGCGGCCGTGGCCTCGGACACGGCTTACACGCGTCGTCGGGTCGAGACGACAGGGCGCTTCCCGCACCGTGTCGACCATGAAGGCTCATTGCAGTCTTTCTTTCTCAACCCGGCCCTCGCTTCGGCGACCGGCCTTCAAGGAGCAACCCCCCATGGCCAACGATACCCAGGCAACCACCGCGGACGCGGTGTCCAACGATCAGGTGATCGACGTTCTGAACGACCTTCTGGAGAACACGCGCGACGGCGAGTACGGCTTTCGCGCCTGCGCGAAGGAAGTCGACTCGGCGCAACTGAAGCCGGTGTTCGAAAGCCGCGCTTCGCAATGCGCCAGCGCGGCATCCGAACTCGTCGCACTCATCCGCCAGCTCGGCGGCAAACCCGACGACGGCGGCACGGTCAGCGGTGCGGTGCATCGCGGCTGGGTGCATGTGAAGGGCGCGGTCGGCGCGAACAGCGCGCTGTCGATGCTTGAGGAATGCGAGCGCGGCGAAGACGCGGCACTCGCGCGCTACCGCAAGGCCCTCAAGGCCGACCTGCCGGCCGAGGTGCGCATGCTGGTGCAGCGCCAGGCCGACGGTGCGCAGGCCAACCACGACCAGATCAAGGGCCTGCGCGATCAATTCCGCAGTGCCAAGGGCTGACCGGCCGGCACCCTCGGGATGCCTTCCACCATGACCGGTGACAGCCACGCGCCCGCCATGCCCCGCGCGCCGTCCGCGACGGAAGTTGCGGACGGCGTCGGCGAGCGCCTTCTCACTTTCAGCTACCTCGGCTGGTGGTTTTCGTGCGCCGCGCAGCAGGTGGACGGTCAGACCTTTAGGCCCGTGGTCTTCTGCCGCGCCCATGGGGGCGGCGACGTCGAAGGCGCGGAGCAGCGCCTGCCGCCCGACACGGACAACGTCGCGTACGGCAGCGAAGCCGAGGCGCTGCGCCACGCCGAGCAGCAAGCCATTCGCTGGGCGCATGACCGCACGGGCGACGGCCAGGGCCGGTTCTGATCACGCAGCTCGGATGAGCGCGATCGTCGCGTCGTCCCGCGCGCCGTTGAAGTACTGCGCCAGCACATCGCCGAGCACGGGGGCTTCAGGCGCCACGATCTCGAACAGCGTCATGCAGGAGCGCAGCTTGAGGTCGTCCGGCGAGCCGAAGACCTGATGCGCATCGGTGCCGGGCAGGGCGCGCACCAGCTCCGCGCAGTGGCGCAGTCGCTCACCGAGCACGGGGTGCTGCCAGTACGCCGTCGCTTCGGCGATACCGTCGAGGCCGAAGAACTGCGCGGTCGCACTGCGGCCCAGCGCCTTCAGTTGCGGAAAGACGAACCACATCCAGTGCGTGCGCTTGCGTCCCGCCGCGAGTTCCGCGCAGACCTGGGCGTACACGGGCTCTTGCGCCGCCACGAAGCGTTCGAGGTGCCAGTCGATGGTCATGTGTGTCATGCGCCCGGTGTGGTGGCAGTCGCCCGATCATGCTGCAACCGCGGCGGCAACCGAGGGTCGAGCCAGTCCATGCGCCACGCCAGCAGCAGCACCGCGCCGACCACGCAGGTGACGGCCAGCGCGCCCGCGAGGCCATGTCGCTGGCGGTACGGATCGGGTGCGATGCGCTGGGCGCCCGGCGGCACGCGTGCCGTCTGCGACAGCATGCCGCCCAGGCGCACGTTGACCTTCATGCGGCCGTTGATGGCCCATCCGCTCGCATCGAGGATCGGGCCCAGGCTGCGTTGGCGCAGCTTGAGCCACGCGATCAGCATGCTCGGTCCCGAGATCGCGATCACGATGCCGACGAGCGCCACCGGAATCCATTGCCCCAGGTCGACGAACTTGCCGAAGATGCCGACCAGCACGGCACTGATGCTGCCCAGTGCCACGCCGATGGCGGCTACGGTGCCGACGTCGATGCGGCTGCCGGTGGGCAGGATCGGCCCTGGCTTGGCCGGCGTCTTCGTTGGCGAGGCCGCTGCGTCGGTCGGTTGATCAGCGGTGGCGACGCGTCCGGCCAGCGTCTGCAACGCGCTCTGCGAGCCGGCCTCGCTGGCCGCCGCGCGTTTCGCCACCTGCTCCTCGATCAACCGCACGAACTTCTTGTAGGGCGCGAAGAAGGCCTGCGCCACGCTCGTGGGGTTCTCGATCAGCTTGGTGACGGTGGCGTCCCAGTCGCGGCCCTGGCGGTCGTAGAACACGCCGTTGCGTCCGGCGAAAAGAAAGTCGACGTCGCCGGCCGTGAAGGCGGCGACGATGCTCATCTTTTCTCCCTGGCGCGTGCAGTCGCAGTACGCGAGGCAGGTCTTGGCCAGGCCGGCCAGCGCGGCGTGGCGCGCGGTGTCCTGCACCTGCACCGTGAGCTCGCAGCTGCGCCCGTCGAGGTAGAGCGTGCCCGCCTGGAAGATCGCGCCCTCGCGCCGGTAGAACGCCTTGAACGACACGAAGTTGTGCAGCAGCACGCGCAGGTCGCGCTGCAGCCGCAGCAGCTTCTCGAGGTCGGTCAGCAGCCGGTTGTGGTGCTCGGCGGCCTCGTCTTCGGCAATGAGTGCGAGCAACGCGTCGCGTGTCGCGAGCAGGGCGTCGATGCGTTCACGCGGCAGGCCCGCGAGCGCGTTGTCAGGCCGCGCGGCGATCCACGCGTCGCAAGGCGCGAGCCGCTCGCGCAGCACTTGCCACTGGGCTTCTTCGAGCGTGTCGCGTTCGCCGAGCAACGGCGCCACTGCGTCGCGCGCGAACGCGGCCATGGCCTCGGCCCAGGCAGGATTGAGGCTCGCACCGCCCAGCGGCAACGAGCGATGGGGCGTCACCGGCGCCAGCGGCAGCTCCGCCACCGGCTGCACGCTCGCATCGAAGGTGTGCCCCGCGAGCGCGTCGTAGGCCTCGGGCGAGGGGTTGAGTGCCACCACTGCCTGCACGTCATAGGCGGCCACGCGGCAGCGCGCGAAGAAGTCGTCGACCTTGGCCGCGACCGCGCGCAGGGCCTCGGCCGCAGCCAGTGTGCGTCTGCCCAGCGGTAGCAGCGCCTCTGCGTCACCCTGCGCATGCCAGTCGCGGACCGCTTGCGCTTCGGCCATGAAGGCCTCGGCACGTGCGCGATCGAGGCCGGGCGTCTGTTCGTGCCGGTCGGGCGTGCTGCCGTGGGTGCGCATCGCGTCCTCGATGGTGGCGCGCAGCGCGTCGTCGGTGCCGGCCGTGCCCGGCGTGACCACGCCGTCGCCGTTGAAGCGCATCGCGGCCAGCCATTCGCCGCGGTCGGCGATGTCGGCGAGGGTCAGCGTGTGCGTGTCCTGCTTGCCGAGCAGATCGAGGATGCGTCGGCCTTCCTTCGAGAGGTCGGCACCCGGCGCACGCGTGTCGTCGAGGTCGTCCAGCGACAGCGCGCCGCCGCCCGCGAGCAGCACGTCGGCGCTGCGCAGCCGCTCGCAGGCCCACTGGCAGGCCGCGATGACTTCGGGCGGTCGCACGCGGCCGTCGCCGTCGGTGTCGATGAGGTCGAGCGTGCGCGCATCGAAGTCGATGCCGCGCGTGGGGCAGGCGAGTGCGACCCACAGTTTCTGGTCGAGCTCGGCGATGCGTGCGATGTCCTCGCCGTTGCGAAACACCACCTGGTCCACGCCGCCCGCACGGATGAACTGCCAGCGGTGCGGCGTCGGGCCTGGCGAGTGGGTGCTGGGAAGGCCGGCGGGAACGGGGGCGGTGGCGGTCGTCAACGGGCTGATGTCCTTGGGGTGGTCGTGCGGGGTCGGGAGTGTTTGAAAGAGAGGGCAGCGTGCGTCGTGCACGGCGCGGCGCTTTCGTCTCGTGGCCATCAGCCTAGATCGCGCGACGGGGCGGGCTTGAGGACAGACGGCGCGCGGCGATGTCGGTCGACGCCGACATTGCGCCCGGTGACTGCGGCATCCCACCCATGGCCCGCAGGGTCAATGCCAGGGTATTGAGTGGATGCGCCGCGCCGACTTATCCTCCGGTCGCCATGACCGCCACACGCATCGATCTCGATCTGCCCGAAGGGTGGAGTTGCTGGTTCGAACTGCAGCAATCCGCCGAAGGCGCCTGTTCGGGCAAGGCGGAACTTCGCGAGGGCAACGAGCCGCGGTGCGTGCTGGTCATTGCGCAGCAGCCGACCCGCGAAGCCGTGATCGAACGGCTGAAGTTTCGCGCCGACTACTTCGTCGGAGAGTGGCGCATGCGGCAGCGCGAGGGCGGGACGCCGCGGCCCTGAGCTTGGGCGGTCTTGCGATCTTCTGCGCAGACCTCGGACCCGCAAGAAGTTGCACTCCCCAAAAGAAAAGCGACCGTTCGAAGCGGTCGCTTTTTTCTCTTGATGCGCGAGGGTGCGTTCGCACCCCGGATCTCACATGCGATACGACGGCGCAGGCGAGGAGACAGGCACCAGCTGGTAGCCCTGTCCGTAGACCGCGCGCAGCACGTACCCGTTTTCGCGCTGCAGCGACAGCTTGCGCCGCACGTTCGTGGCGCAGGCGTCGAGCGAGCGCGTGACGGGGCGTTCGGGCGGGAGCTTCCACACCGAACTCATGAGCCAGGAGCGCGTCAGCACGTTGCCGAGGTTGCGGAACAGCTCGAGTGCGAAGGAAAACTGCCGCGGCTGGAGCGCGATTTCGCGGTCGCGGTGCAGCACCGTGTTGTTGCCGTCGACGAAGCGGTACTCGCCCCAGGTCCAACGGTCCGTGGAGGGGGCCTGTCGCGTGGCGGCGCTCGTGTCCTGCTCCGTGTAGAGCGTGTGCATGTGCTGCACCAGCGCCTCGTTCGAGATGCGGCGCAAGTCGAAGTTGGTGCCGCTGCCCAGCAGGGGCATGTCGTCGAAATAGGAAGGCAGTGCGACGACGTCAGGTTCGCCCTGCGCGGTGATGGGCAGCGCGGGCATGCCCAGCACCCAGCACACGGTGAGCAGGCTTTCGCTGCCCATGGCATCGGGCGCGGCCAGCAGCAGGTCGAAGCGGCTGCCGCGGCTCAAGGTGGACAGCAGCTCTCCGATGGTGCTGAACATCACAGGCCGGTGACGGGCTGCCGTGCTGCAGGCTGTGCAGGAAGCCACGCTGGCCCGAAGGCACCGGACCGGTCTGCGGATGGTGCATGAAGCTGTGCTCGATCTCCGGCGCGGGGTTGCGGCGCACGCCTTGCGGCTTGATGGCGCTCCTCATCGCGGATGCGGCGCGGCGGCGCCCCGTGCGGTCTTCCTGCGTGTCCCTCGTCCTGGCATCGAGCACTCCCCTTTGTCTGTGTCTTGTGGCGGTTGCCGGGCCGTCCGGATTCGCGGCAGGCGAACGGTCGGCGCTCAAGACCTATTGGGGCGTAGCTCTGTAAATAAAAAGTAAACAATGCAAAAGCGCAAAGAAACACGCGCAATGCAAACAAGTGTTCTGCGCATGCGGACGCCCGCGGCCGGGGGCGCCCGCTTGGGGAACTCAGGCCGCGTGGGCCGTGGTCGCTGGTGCGTCGGTGCGGTGGTGGGCCAGGGCCTGCGCAATGGCCCGCACCAGGTCGGCCGTGAGGAAGGGCTTGCGCAGGATCCGCGTGCGCGGCGGCACGGCGTAGCGGTGCGCGAGCAGGTCGGAGGGCAGGCCCGAGATCAACACCACGGCAGTGCGCGGGTAGAGGCGCTGCACGTCGCGCATCAGCTGCAGGCCGTCGCCGCCGGGCCCCAGGCTGACGTCCGACAGCACCAGGTCGAAGGCCTGGCGTTCGAGCGCGGCGGTGGCGTGGGGGGGGGGGGGGGCCTACGCCACCGCCTGCACCCGCGCACCGTGCTCCTTGAAAAATTCGAAGGTGGCGTCGCGCACGTCGGTGTCGTCGTCCACCAGCAGCACCTGCAGCGCATCGAGCGACAGCGCGGGCGGTGGCGGTGCGCAGGCCGGCGCGGCCGACGGCGCGGCCTCGGGCAGCACCAGGGTGAACGCGGTGCCCTGGCCGACGGTGCTGCGCACGCGCAGGTCGCCGCCCGACTGCTTGACGAAGCCGTAGACGATGCTCAGGCCCAATCCGCTGCCTTCGTTCTCCTTGGTCGAGAAGAAGGGCTCGAAGATGTGCTCCAGCACGTGCGGCGGCATGCCGTGGCCCGTGTCGCTGATGCGGATCTCGACCACCGGGCCGGGGCTGCCCTGCGCGCCGTTCACGCCATGCGCCGCAGCCGCCGCCGCGTGCCACGCGCTGTGCAGCGTGAGCACGCCGCCGCGCGGCATCGCCGCGCCCCCGTTCAGCGCCAGGTTGAGGATCGCGTTCTCGAGCTGCCCGCCGTCGGCCTGCAGGTCGAGCTCGACGCGGATGCCCTGGCCGAGCGAGTACTCGATCAGGTCCTGCAGTCCAGCCAGCATCTGGTCGACATCGATCACTTCGGCGCGCAGCGTCTGGCGGCGGGCAAAGGCCAGCAGGCGCGTCGTGAGCACGGCGCCGCGCTCCGAGGCCCGGAACGCCCGGTCCACGATCCGGCGCATGTCGGGCGACAGGTCGTCGCGCGACTGCAGCAGCTGCAGGTTGCTGAAGATCGCCGCCAGCAGGTTGTTGAAGTCGTGCGCGACGCCGCCCGTGAGCTGGCCCAGCACTTCCATCTTCTGCGCCTGCCGCACTTGCCGTTCGAGCGCGCGGCTCTCGCTCTGGTCGCTGTACAGCGTGACGAAGCCGCCCGCCGGCATGGGGTGGTTGCGCACGGCCAGCACCTGGCCGTTGTCGAGCAGGTAGTCGTCGCGCCGCCGCTGTGCATCGGGCGGCCCCAGCAGGTCGACGGCGGGGCGGCCGTCGGCCAGCGCCGGCAGCGCCGCGCGCAGCGTGTCGAGCGTCGCGCCGGTATGGATCGCCTGCGCGGGCAGGCGCAGCAGCGCGGCGAAGCGCGGGTTCCAGGCCACCAGGCGGCCTTCGGCGTCGAACGCGCCCAGGCCGTCGTCGATGCTGTCGAGCACCGTGCGCAGCAGGCGTCGTTGCTCCGAAATGTCCGCACCCATCCGCCGCATCGACAGCGTGTTGTCGCGGAACACGTTGAATGCACCGACGAGCGCACCGACCTCGTCGTCGCGCCGTGAGACATCGGGCGGCGCGCTGGCGTTGCCGTGCGACAGCTCGGTGATGGCGGAGGTGACCCGCGTGAGGTCGCGCAGCGATTCGCGCAGGCTCCAGTACCCGAGCACCAGCGCGGCGGCCGCGACCAGCAGCGCGAGCGTGACCGCGATCAGCCCCGAGCGCACGATCAGGCCCACCGAATGTTCGCGCGAGGACACCTCGGCGCTGAGCGCCGCCACATGGCGGTCGACCGAGCGCGTGAGCTCTTCCGAGAGCACGCGCGTGGAGGTCAGCAGCAGGGTCTTGCGATCGCGCAGCGCGAGGTGCTGCCTGCGCAGCGCGAAGATGCTGTCGGCCTGCGCGGCGATCTGGGCGCGGATCGCCGCATCGATGCGCAAGGCGTTGGCTGAGCCGGCGTAGGCGAGATAGACCCGCTCGGCCTCGTCCAGGTCGAGCGTGTTGTGGGCGTACAAGGCAACCCGCAGCAGATGCAGCGTGTGGTCTGCAACGAACCTGGAACGCTCGGGCAGATCGGCGATGCGGTGCTCCATCTGGCTCAGCGCGTGAATGCGCCCGCGGCCTTCTTCCCGCAGCGCGAGGTCCAGGCGCTTGAACTCGATCAGATCGTCCAGCACCACCTGCATGGCGCTCAGCACCTTCGGCACACCGGTGGCCGCGCCGCTCGCCGGCGGCAGTTGCGCCGCGAGCACGCGCACCTCCTCCTGTCGCTTCAGCAGATCGGCCTTTTCCTGGTTGAGCCGCGCCGATATCGACATTTCCGCCACGTACGGCGCTGCCGCCGCCAGGTGCGTGACGCGCTCCGACAGCGCGAGCGACTTCGCCACCGACGGCAGGATGCGCTCATCGAAGCCCTGGATCGCGGCCTTGGCGTTGAACAGCGCCACCATCGCCACGGCGGCCAGCACCAGCGTGGTGATGGCCAGTACGGCGAACGCGGAGAGCCATCGCCCGCGCAGGCTGCACGAGCGCTTGCGCCCGCGCGCTGGCGCGTTCGCGTTCGAGGAGGTGCGGGGGCCTTGCATGGGGCGGGCG